>JAFPVN010000092.1 GCA_017395275.1 Candidatus Methanomethylophilaceae archaeon
CTTCGCGTTGACCAGGGTGACCTTGCCTACGTCCTCTTCCGGCTTTTCATCGATAAGCTGGAAGATACGGTTGGCGCTGGCCATACTCAACCCGAGGGTGTGGGTGGAGCAGTACAGGGACGTCAGGCACAGGATGGCCAACAGGGCGGCCAGATGATCATTTCCTGCAGAAGCTGAGTACCTGGTCGACGAACTCCGTCCTGCTGGACTGACCGCCCAGGTCCGGGGTCATGTAGCCTCTCCTGCAGGCGGAGGCTATGGCCTCCTCCAGGGTCTCCGACTCCTCGAACATCCCGAAGTGCTTGAGCATCATGGAGCCGGCCATCATTGATCCGATGGGGTTGACCCTGTCCATCCCCGCCAGTTCCGGCATGGGGCCGTGAGCGGGCTTGAAGACGGCGGATTCCCTGTCGTAGTCCTCGATGGCGGTCAGGTGTATGCCTCCCACGAGGGAGGCGAGGATGGAGTTAATCATGTGGCTGTAGACCAGCGGGGTGGTGATGATGTCGTACGTGGCGTGGTCCCTGATGATGCTGGGGGCGAAGTCCTCCATGTACATGTCGCTGAGGTCCATGCCACTCTTCGAGAGGGTGTTGTGGAAACCGTCGCGGTACCTGGTGCTGGTCATCTTGAAGAGCGGGGTGTAGTTGACGCAGGCGATCCTCTTCATCCCCATCTGCCTGGCGAGGGTCACGGCGGTGTTGAACACCGTCCTGCTGTTGTGGTACTGCATCCTGACGTGCCTGGTGATCCCGTCGACATCCTCCATCTCGGTGATGGGGTTGATGATCTCGTTGGGGGTGATCACGTAGGTGTCCACCGCCCTCTCCGCAAGGCCTGGCACAACGTCCTTGGTGCGGTGTATGTGTGCGGTGAGGCCGAGGAACCGCTTGATCTCCTCCTCGGGGTTGCGGTATCCCCTCTCGTCGGAATCCATGATCGTCCCCAGGAGTATGGCGTCGCAGTCCTTGGCGGCGTCCAATAGGGCACGGGACATGGAGTACCCCTGCTCTTTGTAGTATTTCAGGCCGGCATCGAACCTGAGGAACTCTATCTCGTCGGTTAGTTCCCTCAGGACCTTGTGGGTGGCCGACACCACCTCTGGTCCGACCCCGTCGCCGGGGATGATCAAGACCTTCTTCATCAGAGTCTGTCCATCACTGCTGCGTATATGATCGGCAGGGAGATGGTGGCATCGCCCTCGACGGTCATCTTCTTGGCCTCGGGCTTGACCTTCCCCCATGAGACCGCTTCGCGGATCTGGGCTCCGGAGAGGGAGCCGTCGAACTCCTGTGCGGTGGTGAGGTAGATGCAGTAGTCAAGTCCCCCGCGGAACTGGTTCCACCAGATCGCGTGGTGCTTGGAGATGCCTCCTCCGATTAGGATCCCCCCGGTGGTCTTGGCCTTGTCGGTCATCTCGGAGAGCATCTGTTCGTCGGCGAAGAGGTCGATCCTGAACTTCCTGTGGAACTGGTAGTACATCCAGATCTGGCAGCCGAAGGAACCGTCGGTGATCCCGGGGACCACGACGGGAACGTTGTGCTTGTGGCACTGGTACAGGAGGGAGTCCTCGTTGTCCAGCCTGGCGCCGACCTTGTCGATGATCTCGTGGGTGGACATCGAGTCCACGCCGGCGAAGATCTCCTCGAAGATGGGGAGGAGGTTGTTCTCCAGGACCTCTCCGTAGCACTTGTCGGGGACCAGGACGTTGCCCAGCCTGCTGATCTCGTACTGCTCCCTGAGGGCCTCGTCATCCATCATGAAGTCGCCCTTGTAGTATGCGGCCCAGGTCCTCGAGAGGTCGTGGTCCAGCGTACCGCAGGTGGTGATGATGAGGTCGACCAGTCCGTTCTTGACCATGTCGACGATGAATCCCCTGGTACC
>JAFPVN010000093.1 GCA_017395275.1 Candidatus Methanomethylophilaceae archaeon
ATGGTCCAGCGATGGGGCGATGCATTCGTAGCCGTCGTCGTTCTCGGAGAACTCTGCATCGGGGAATATCTTGGTGATGGCTTCCTTCACCTTGTCCGGGTCTTCGCTCGGAAACACCGGGCAGGAGATCTTCACGGAGAGCATGGAGGATAATCGGGGAGAGGATATTAATGGTATTGGATGAGGGGATAGCTCTGCCCTGGCGGCCGGCTCCGCCGTCCGCAGGGCAGAGATAGGGAAAGACGGCATCCTTCGACGGGGACACTGTAGCCCCCGTCTCGGCTGCCTATTTGGACGGCGGCTCCCGCCGCCTAAAGAGGATAAGATCAGATTAAGAACGGAATCAATGACATCACGATCCCGACGGCGAACATCACCCACCCGGATATCCTGAGATACTTCTCCGACTTCCTCACCCCTATCCTGTCGATGACGAAGGATGGAGCGAAGGGCATCAGCGACAGGGTGGTACCCAGTGCCAGAAGACCCAGACCGAAGAACTGGACGAAATGGCCGAGGAACACCGGTATGATGAACATCGCCAACGATACGAGAAGGCAGATGACGTAGAGGATGCCGAAGGTTTCAACTCTGTGCAGGTAGCCGTAGAAGAGCTGCTCGCACAGCTCCGAGCAGTACTCCCCGTCGGTGGAGTTCCCGCAGAACTTACATCCCCCGGTCATCTCTCTCCCCCGTTGCCGGATATCCCGTTCCTGAGCATGTTCTCGATGCGGGTCTGCGGATCGTCGAAATCCGAGATCCAGTCCAGGAAGGAACCGGTGGCGGTGACGTTGGCCATGATCATCAGGTATCCGGCCACGAAGTCGAAGTCCGGATACACCCTGATGACGGAATCGTACCTCTCCCCGAGGATGCTCTTCATGACATCCCCGGGGGTGCGGTAGCCCTTGGGGAACCGGTGTCCCCGGCGGATGAAGAACAGGTATGCCCTCGCGATGTGCGAGTTGGATCTGAGGTAGGTGTAACAGGACTCCCAGAGGTTCATGGCGTAAGCGTTCAGCGACTGCACCGTCAGCTCCTCGGGGAGCTTCACGTAGGCCAGGATGCCCGTGACCTCGCGGCACACCTTCAGGAAGCATTCGTCCATCAGCGCGCCCTTGGTGCCGAAATGCCTGAACACAAGGGACTGGGAACAAAGGGCGTCCATGGCGACACCTTCGGTGGAGAATGCTTCGCCGTCCTCGGCTATACGCACTATGGCGCATGACAGTATCTGTTCGCGTCTGTTGACCATCAGAGACGTGACTTCACATCTAAGGATATAAGGGGAACGTGTTTGGGGACTCACCTGTTGAGGGTTTAGGGGGTTAACAGCGATTAAACCGAGTATTTGGATAGGAATAACAGTGCTTGATGCAGATGTTTGGATGAAATGTCCATATGTGAGAGGATCGGCACGGATCCGGTGGCGACGAAGATCAAGCTGTCGGATCCGAAGCACAGCATGGACGCGGCGAGGTACTGCAGGACTTTGAATGATTACGAGAGGAAGAGGGAAGAGAAGTACAGGAAGGCGGAGGAGTATCTGAAAGGATGCCTATGACCATTCCAACATATGTGCCAGCGTACACTCTGATATGAAAACTAAAAATTAAATATCGAAAAGCATACGGTCAATTACACCATACGCACATGTCCGCAACCGTATCACAGATGTGAAACGAGAGTACGGACCGCTGTGCACTTTTTACACTAAGTCCTTGAATGCAAAGTAGGTGACTGCCCTCTTGGTGAAGGTCTTATCCACCTTGATTGTTCCGGCATCTATCAATTTCACTATGGTTGACCTCGCTTCTTGCTCCTCGATCAACCCCTTCATCATGGCGATAAGAATGAGATCACACCTCTCCCCTTTGAAATCCAAACTGTTCAATGCATTAATGTAATCCTCATAAGTTCTTACAGAATCGATGGTTGAACTATGTTTCTTGCTCAGGAATTTGTCATACTGACCACGTTTCTCTTCGACAAAGGCGCGCATCTTAGGGCTATAACTGTCTGGTTTGCGACCAAGTTTTCTCAAATAATGGAATATCGGGATGAAGGGGGCATTACCTATCTCTTGGCTCGTACTCTGACAACCTGTTTAATCCGATGATACGATTCTGTACCAATGTCCACCTTCAGATGCGAACGCATAACCAGGCGCGAACAAAAAATCGCACGTACACGCGCCAACTGCCTCCTCCAGGAGATGAGAAGATGTCTACGCGACAGATACCGCATGACATTCCGCATCGCCGGCTCCGGATGCTGGGGCACAATGATCAAGAAACCCGACGGAAGCTACGATCTGGATTACCAGATCTTCATCACCCGCAACTCGAAGGATTACGAATCCGTGAAGAAGGATCCCAAAAAAGTCAAGGATGCCATAAGAAACACGTTCGACAGGATGAGGAACACCGGTGAATCCTTCAAAGACTCCACCACCGCGATAACCCTGACCAACAGTCTGGGATCTGTGCATTACACCATCGATTTCGTCATACTCACCGAAATCGACGGGGAGACGAACATAATCCGCCAGGATAAAACCTCTAAACCTCCCAGATACTTCTGGAACCAACTGCCTCAGAAGTATGAGGACAGTTACAGATACTTCAAGGGACTCGGGTCGGATGAAAAGAAAACAATCATCGACAAAGTGATCGAGAGGAAATGCCGGGAGATCCACAAAGCTGTGAAGGATAAATCATCGAGCGAGATACTGATAGAGGAGATCAACAACCATGCTCACGGGAAAGGAATTCATCTCTGATTACGAAAAGAACAGAGAAGATATAGAGAAGTGGTTCTCGATCAAATGCCCGGAGAAGTATCAGAGATTCGCTAAATTATTGGAATCGAACGGGGAGGATCCCACATGGAAGAGGATCGTGGACCTGTACAGGTATGATAAGCGTCTGATCTTCAACTGTTTCAGGTACCTATCGTTCCTTGAGGAATATCTGCGTGCGATTGTGGTGAGGCATGAAGATATAGAAGATACGTACGAGAAATGGCAAAAGGAAACCATGTGGGAACTTGAAAAAGAATTGCAGAAAATGTACTGTAATGGATTTCATTTTGACAACCCAGATTTAGAAAAAGACATCGATAACGTACGTGAACTGAGGAATGCAGTATCCCATAACAGGATCCTTCTGGAAGAACCTCTGAGCGAGTACATCAAATCGTTGATTAGGATGTTGCCGGAAACTTATCGGGACAATTGCCGCAGAGACATAGTGGATTGTTCCAATGGATTGGTTGTTTCAGAACGTTGGTATCCATTGGAATATTTGGTATGACTCTGCCCGGGCGGCCGGCTCCGCCGTCCGCCAGGCAGAGATATGGATAAAGCGGCATCCTTCGAGGGGAGCAATGTAGCTCCCCTCTCGGCTGCCTTGATTGAACGGCGGCTCCGCCGCCTCATCGGGATTGCCGTGCGGAATCAACAGATGAATACCGCCGGACCCATCGATACCATATGATCTGCACCCCGCTGACCTATCTTGCGATGCGCATAGCCTACGACGCGCACCACGGAGTGCTCGACCAGAGCGGTGCACCGTACGTGTTCCACCCGTTCACGGTGGCGCTGCTGCATGATGTCGTGGAGGACACGGACATTACGTTCGACGACCTGAGGGAGAAGGGGATTCCGGAATCGGTGATCGATCCGCTGAGGCTGATGACCCATGACAAGGACGAGGATTACATGGCGTACATCGAGAGGATCGGCACGGATCCGATGGCGACGAAGGTCAAGCTGTCGGATCCGAAGCACAATATGGACGCGTCGAAGTACTGCAGGCCTCTGAACGATTACGAGAGAAAGAGAGAAGAGAAGTACAGGAGGGCGGAGGAGTATCTGAAAGAAGTGTCAGATACCCGACATACACGATTATAAAACACACCGCCGTCTCTTTCCAATCCCTTTGTCCTCAGTACTACAATGATAATCATGTCACTACCACCAGGGATTTCGGAAAATCATATCCCCTACGATTGTTGGACGAAACATGAAGACGATAATAGCAATCGTCTACGACTTCACTTGGTTGTCACATGTCCTTGAATACATCAGTGACAGCCTCAACCATCGGATCGCGGCATCCGGCGAAATCGTATTCCGTCGTCTCACGCATTGACGCTATCAAATCGGCCAAAGTAGTGTCGCTCTCAGTCGCCTTGACAGTCGTATTTCTTTATAACAGGCTCAACCTCACTCTCGTCATCCAAGAATGTTATATCCATTTCCTCTATGAAGTCAGAGAATCTTTTGCATAATCCTATGGGGTCCCTGCCTTTCTTTCCAGCCATGTGGGCAATATCTCTACTATCGATGTACAGCATGACGTATGGTAGCGTGCACTCATAACTTGTAATATCCAAACTGGTTATCTTGCCATTTACAATTCTCCCATTCATATGGAAGATCGGATCGAATGCCACGTCCCCATTGAGTACCGTAAATAGACCTGTAGCAAAGTACTTGTGACCCCCGTCTATATCATGAACCTCGACAGTCATATCCCATCCATTCCCGATGCTGAGGGTACCCCCGGTATCTCCGACCACATCATAGAACTTCTGGAATATCTCCCTGGATCCTTTGGTTGCCTGCACCAATATTCCTGCCCCCTCATACAGCATCCAAGATGTCTTTGACGGGTTCGATGAGACTGAGAAGGTAATCTCTGTCGCGAAGTGGACTGGAGAAGGGGAGCCTCTCCAAGAGGTGCTCTAAGTCCTTATGGAAGCAAACATCTACCTCACACAACAAGTCCTCAAGAAACACCTCGCTTCTGAATGAATTAGCCAAGCGCTTGATGCATCTTGCTTCCGCGTCTGTAAGATTGCTGTTATCGTTGGTCCACATGAGAAAGGATTCCTTGATATCGTCGAGATCATCATCAGAAGTCAACGGACCAACCATTATATCGTCCTCGTAATAGTTGTCATCGTCATCTTCCTCATCATCATCGTCGAATCCAATACCAAAGATCTCGTTCGAATCGCGCTCTACAACATCCTCACCATGCTTGTCTATCAGTTCTGATCCGATCTCATCAAGCTTATTCTTAAGTGTTATGATCTTTGTGTATATTTCAGACGCTAATTCGTTATACTTTCCATCATCGGTTTCCGTTACGTGACCGTCCGCATACACGTTAACATTCTCAATGTTCACGTTGATGGTAAGTCCATTGTTGTCTTTCCCGTGTTCTTTCATCGGATTTCCTCGACAGTATATGGGGCTGAGACTATTTGGGTGATTGATGAAAAAGAGCATTTTTTCTCAATTTGCTAAGTGGCGATGTCACACCCAGCACCCCTCGTTTAATTCGACATCAATGCTCTCAATAATATCCCACCAAGTGTTCCTGCCGCTCCTCCACGTTGCCCTTGATGGGCACTTTTTCGGTGCGCCACCCCTCCAACATAAGAACGTCCGAAGTCTCTACAGTGGATGCAGATACACTCAATGCCTCCTCGAGATCGGACTGCGTTATCATACCGTCAGAACCCCCATCCCTGCGACAACGGCGGTAGGCGATAAGGGCCGCATCCTCGATGATCTTGGCAACATCTGCAATGCTGTACCCCTCCGTCCTCTCAGCGATGCTCGCCAAATCCACACCCGAGTCCATGATCTTGATGTCCTTG
>JAFPVN010000094.1 GCA_017395275.1 Candidatus Methanomethylophilaceae archaeon
AAGGTCGGCACAGGTGGGGCAATCCGGTAAGACAGTGTCCCCGGACCTGTACATAGCGTTCGGTATCTCCGGTGCGGTGCAGCACCTCGCCGGACTCAGGGCGAAGAGGATAATCTCGGTCAACAGGGACAGGAACGCGCCCATCAATTCCGTCGCCGATAAGGCGATAATAGGCGACGCCGACGCGATCCTCGAGAGTATGCTCAGGCAGGCTTGAAGAACGTCTTGAGACGCTCGTAGACCCTGTCAGCGTGACCCTTGATGAGGTCGTCGTTCCACTGAGCCAGTATCTCCATGTCCTTGCCGACGAAGTACGTGGTCCTGCCGGATGCGCCGCACTTCTTCAGAAGCTCGTTGCCGGGGTCGGACATCATCTTGACCTTGATGTCCCTCTCCAGGACCTTCTCCCTGATGTCCTCCTGAGAGCAGGGTGTGATCACCATGGTGATGATGTTCCTGATGATCAGCTTCTGGTAGTAGACGTCGAACTGGTCCGCAAGGTCGAGGGTGTCGTCCGAGAGATCCGGAGCGAACACCGCTATGAAGTGCATGTTCGTCAGCAGCGACGAGGGGAGCACCTGACCGGTGTCATCCTTCAGATCGAAGTCCGGGAAGCGCATGGTATCAGAACAATGCGGACGAGTGCGATTCGGCGTAATCGACGAGGTCGATCTCGAACATCGAAACGGGGTGGGTGATCTCGTAGTCGGTGATGACCTGAGGGGACACCTCTCCGAAGCATCCGATGACCTTTCCGCCGACGACGATCTCCGCTCCCCTTCCGGGAACGAAGGTCCTGTACTCCGACGCCTTGATCGAGTATTCCATGCCCATCTCGCGGAGCACGGATTCGGTGTACGATTTGATCTCAGTGAAGGAGACCTTGGAGTTCATGATCATGCCGCAGAGGTGCTTGCGCCTCTTCTCGTCCACGACCACATCGCTGACCTCGAATATCCTCTGGGGGAGGTCGCGGTGCTTGTTGCGCCTGAAGATCCTCATGAGGCTGGGCATGAGATAAGAACGGAGACAGGTGTGGTCCTCGGTGATGGGATTCAGTACCCTTACGTTGTCCAGTTTGGGAAGTCCGGAGTTGTCGAACTCGTCCTTGTCGGAGCTCAGGGTGAGCGTGGTTACCTCGGTGAATCCGAGACCGACCATAACATCGCGGAGATCCTCGGAGATGTTGGTTATGGGCATCAGTCCGCCTGTGGTCTGGGAGACGTCGATCTTGCCCTGTCCGAACTTCTCGTAACCGTACCCCTTCGCCACGTCCTCGAACAGGTCCTTGACGTGCATTATGTCCAGCCTGACGGAGGGCGACTCGACGAAGATTGTGTCCCCTTCGCACATGGAATCCAGTCCCATGCGCCTGAGGGCGGCGACCTGCTCCTCGGGGGAGATGTCCAATCCGAGGAAGCTGGCACATTCCTTAGCGCTGAACTCCCAGCTTGTAGATGAGAGGTCGGGCATGACGATATCCTCTTTTCCGTCGTGGATGGTGACGGATCCGATGGATCCCCCGCGCTCCGCGAGCGCGGTGCATATGATGTCCAATGCTCCCTTGACCGCCCTGTAATCGGTTCCGGTCACGTCTATCAGGAGGTTGGTTGTGTTCGTGGTTACCGTGGTGAGAGTGCCGTTGATGATCGGCGGGAACGAGAGGACGTTGTTGTTGGCATCGAGGATGATCGGGTATTTCTCCTTGCCATCGAGCAGGTGCCTGTATCCCACTCCCTTCTCGTGCTTCTGCAGGATCTCCTCCAGATCCCACTCCTCGGTCTTGGCGAGGGGTACGAACCTGATGTCGTGGGGTCCGACCGCCTTGTATGTGAACGGCGGGGTGACCTTGTCAAGGTCGTGTATGCCTATGGCGACCTTGGATCTCTTCCTCCCGATGGTGACGTGGAGCTTCTCCTGCATCTCCATGATGCTCCTGAGGAAGGTGTCGTCTATCTGCACATCGAAGACGGCGGCTCCCAGGAACACGGGTCTAACGGACTTGACGGAGGGATCGACCGTGAACTCTATATCGGTCTCCTCGACGTCGTACTCAGCCATGCCGGGCTCTATGTCCAGGAACGCGCGGAGTCCCCTTCCCATACCCTCGACGCAGTAGAGGTCGGCGCGGTCGGGGAAGAGTTCCACGGACATCTCGTCGGATGTCATGTCGGTGGATTCCATGACGGCTCCCATCATGGGGATCCTCTCGTAGAGCTCCTCGATGGGGACGTCCTCTCCGATGACGGAACAGAGGTCCTTGTAGCTGAAGTTGATTACAGGCATGCGTCCGCGATTGTGCCTTACTTATTAATGGTTTCCGCGCAGGCATGCGCGCGTCGGGTATGCGGAATCACTTCTTGACGCGTCCGAGGTCGGCGTGGGCCTTTCCCAGATGTCCCGCGGCCTGCGCTCCCAGGGTTGATAGCTCTCCCGCCAGCACCGTTACCGCTACCAACTCAGCGAACTTCCTGGCCTTGCCGGCGCCCTTGCAGTCTATCATGGATAACGCTTCGGACTGCGCCGGGAGTTTCGTTCCTCCGCCCACGGTTCCGATCTCCACCGCCGGCATGCGCACCGAGATATACAGATCACCATCGACCTCCTCGCATACCGTCATCGTCGAGGATGCCTCGACCACCTGCGCGGGATCCTGTCCCGTGGCAAGGTACAGGGCGGCGACCATGTTGGCCGCGTGGGCGTTGAATCCGAGCCCTCCGGCCATTGCGCTCCCGATGAGGTTCTTGCGGGTGTTCGTCTCCACTATGGCATGCACGGGAGCGTGCAGCTTCTCCTCGGCGAGCTGCTTCGGGATCGTCGCCTCCGCTATGACCGTCTTCCCGCGGCCTTCGATCATGTTGATGGCGGCGGGCTTCTTGTCCGTACACATATTACCCGAGACGGAGACCATCTCGGCTCCGGTGTTCTCGGCTATGAGCCTGCATACCGCTTCGGATGCTATGGTGGCCATGTTCATTCCCATGGCGTCGCCGGTGTCGAACGTGAACCTCATGTGTAAGCTTCTTCCATTGGGGAAGAACTCTATCTGGGTCAATTGACCGTGGGACGTGGTCCCCTTGACCGCCTCTATGATCTTGTCGGGGTTGTCGTTCACCCATGCCATCACTTCGGCTGCGTGATCTATGCCCTTCACGCGGAAAACGGGTGCGCGGGTCATGCCGTCCCTGAAGACCTTCACCCTCGCTCCGCCCGCGGCGGAGATGACGCTCATACCCCTCGCTATCGACGCTATCAGAGCGCCTTCGGTTGTTGCCAAGGGGATGATGAACTCGCCTTCGGCCTCGTCCCCGTTCACCTTGACGGGACCGGCGAATCCCATGGGGATCTGGACGACCCCGATCATGTTCTCTATGTTCGCCGCTGCGGCCTGGGGCTCGAAGGGATACGACGATACGTTATCCAGCTTGGCGCCGGTGATCTCCTCGACCGCCTTCCTCCTCTTGTCGACGTCGGCACGCTCCATGCCCCTGTTCTTTAGATCCTCTATGGCCATCACAGTCCCTCCGTCATCTCCACGAGCTCCGCCACGGACCTCGCGATACCGTATTCCAGCGAATGTGTCAGCATGATGTTGTCACCGCCCCTCTCGGAAACCCTGACATCGGTCTTCAGGCCGATGCACGTCTTACCTTTAGCGTAAGCGTAACCCAGTTCGAAGGTCGCTCCCTCGTCGGGGACGCGGCCGTCCATTATCAGGACAAGCACCTCGCATGCGTCTATCGCCTCTATGTCCTCCCTGAACAGTTCCCCGGTGGACTTGTCCTCGGACGAGGTCTCCTGCGGAAGGAACACGTCATGCCCGTTCTTCCTGAGCACCTCGGCAACGTGCGCATTGAAATCCAGCTCCGCCTTGCAGAACAGCGGTGCCGCGAGATAGATCTTGGCCATGCGGGCGCATCGTCTTACTAGTTTATAAGTGAGGGTATCGTTAGAGGTGCATGGCCGACGAGGCGTTCAAGGCGAGGCAGAAGGCGGAGAACCAGAGATCCAGCGGCAACATAGACGGTGCGATAAAGACGCTGGAGGACTACCTCATCAACGATCCCCACAACAACCGCGTGAGGATGGACCTGGCCAAGCTGTACATCTACGACGCCAAGAAGATCGACTTCGGGCTGATGCAGCTAGATGCGATACTGGACCTGGATCCGGACTTCGACGACGCCAGGAAGGCTCTTGTCACGATACTGAAACGCAACAAACGCTACAACGACGAGACCGACATGCACTTCAAGATCCTTCTGGAGAAGTACCCGAAGGACGCCGACCTCATTCACAGCTACGGCATATTCTGCAGGGAACAGCTGCTGAACTTCACCATGGCGAAGGAGATGTTCGCCAAATGCGTCGCCATGAAGCTGAACGACGAATCCTACCGTCTGAGTTACGCGAGCCTGCTGGTCAACGACCTCAGGGAGTACAACGAGGCCAGGAACCAGCTGGCCAAGGCGCTGGAGATCAATCCCTCCAACATGAAGACGCAGAAGGCACTGGAGAGACTGCAGAAGCGCAAGTACCGCAACGACAAGGGCCGCAGGGGCGGGATCATCGGCAGGCTCACCAAGTGATCACCCATGGGAAGCAACATCATCGGAAGGGCGATGCCGTTCATCATACTGGGAGCGGCGATTCTCTCATTCATAGTTCCCGATACGGGATTGTGGATATCCACCGGATGGATCAACTACATGCTGATGGCCGTGATGTTCGGCATGGGGCTTACGATTAAACCTGAGGACTTCAGGGTGGTGTTCACCCGCCCGAGGGACGTGCTGATAGGGTGTGCCGCGCAGTTCACGGTCATGCCGCTGGCGGCATACGCCCTCTGTCTGATCTTCGGACTGAAGGAGGGACTGATGATGGGGATGATCCTTGTGGGTGCGTGTCCCGGAGGCACGGCCAGCAACGTGATATCGTACTTCGCCAAAGGGGATGTGGCGCTCTCCGTCGGCATGACGGCGGTCAGCACCCTGCTGGCGCCGGTGCTGACCCCGGCCATAGTGTTCCTGATAATGAACGAGTCCATCGACGTGGACGCGTTCTCGATGTTCCTGTCGATAATCCAAGTGGTGATAGTCCCGATAGCACTGGGATTCCTGATCTCGCACTTCCTCCCCAAGGCGACGGAGAAGACCTCGTCCGTCCTCCCGCTGTTCTCGATAATCGCGATATCGCTGATCATCATGTGCATCATATCGCACAACGTGGACAACATCAAAGACTGCGGTGCCGAACTGTTCGCTGCGGTGATACTCCACAACGCGTTGGGATTCCTGTTCGGGTTCCTGATCGCCAGGGCATGCAGGATGACCCCCAAGAGGTCGAGTACGGTGTCCATAGAGGTGGGAATGCAGAACTCGGGATTGGCGACATCCCTGGCAACGACGTCCTTCCCCGACCTTTCCATGGCAACCGTACCTGGTGCGATTTTCAGCGTCTGGCACAATCTATCGGGATCCCTTCTTGCGGCATTCTTCTCGAGGAAGAACGAGGAATCCGAGGAGACTCAGGGGGCTTCCGCCTCAGAATGACTTCTTAAATATCTACAACTGAATCCGCACCCCGGAGAGTCACATGACCGAGTTCAAGGGATCCAAGACGGAAGCGAATCTCCTGGCTGCGTTCAGCGGGGAGAGTCAGGCAAGGAACAAGTACACTTACTACGCATCCCAGGCGAAGAAGGACGGCTACGAGCAGATCGCGGCCATCTTCCTGGAGACGGCGGACAACGAGAAGGAGCACGCCAAGATGTGGTTCAAGGCCCTCAACGGCGGCAAGGTGCCCGACACCATCACCAACCTCAAGGACGCCGCGTCCGGGGAGAACTTCGAGTGGACCACCATGTACGCCGAGTTCGCCAAGACCGCGAGGGAGGAGGGATTCAACGAGATCGCCGATGCCTTCGAGGGAGTCGGAGCGATAGAGAAGGAGCACGAGGCCAGATACCTCGAGCTCCTGAAAAACATCGAAGAGGGGAAAGTATTCGAGAAGGACCAGGTCTCCGTATGGAAGTGCCGCAACTGCGGACACATCCACGTGGGCGAGAAGGCACCCGAGGTCTGCCCCGTGTGCAACCACCCCCGCTCCTACTTCGAGCTCAAGGTCTCGAACTGGTGAAACCGATGGCGGGGGGACCCGCCATCATTCGCTATTCTTTCCTTTCATAACAGAAAAATTCCGATTTTTGTTGGAGTGTTTCCACTTATAATCGACAAAACAGGAATATTTATATGGAGTTTCCACTTATAACAGAAACATGAAGTACATCGACCGCACCCTCTATCTCGACCGTATGAAGCCGTTCATGTCGAACGGCAACGTCAAGATCGTCACCGGCATAAGAAGGTCCGGTAAATCCACCCTGTTGAAGGAACTGAACGGGATCCTCGACAAGAAGATCCTGCACATCGATATGGAACTCTGGGACAATCAGAAGTACAGGGATCCCGAGACGGCATACAGGTACATACGCGAATCGATCGACAGCGGTACCGAAGCCGTGATAATAGACGAAGTACAGGACATCGACCGCTGGTACGAGATCGTCAGATCGCTGGTCGCGGAGGGGGAGTGCGACCTGTACATATCCGGATCCAACTCCAAGCTCCTCTCCGGGGAGTTCGCGAGCGTTCTCACCGGCAGGTACAACCGTTTCTTCATGTTCACCCTCACGTACTCCGAATGCCTGGAATTCTCCAGGGAATACCTTGACGGAGAGACCGGCACATTGTCCAGATTCATGCGCGTCGGGGGATTCCCTTCGGTATGGAGGAACCGTTACGGCGAATCGGATGCAATCCTGGAGGTCAGCGACATACTGAACTCAATATTAATGCGCGATATAATCGCCCGCTACAACGTAAGGAGACCGGACCTCCTGCACAGGATCTTCCGTTTCTTCTGCGACAACATCGGACACAGGACCTCCGTCAACAACATCTACAACACGCTGCTGAGCGAGGACAGGAAACTGGCCAAGGATCTGGTGTACGAATACGTCAGCCATCTGGAATCGGCCTGCCTGATATACAAGGCGGAGACCTACGACGTCAAGGGAAAGGAGATCCTGAAATCCGCCTACAAGTACTATCTTGCGGATATCGGGCTGAAGAACGCGGTATGCGGATACAGACCAGAGGACATCGAAGGGTACGTCGAGAACATCGTGTATCTGGAGATGAAGGCCAGAGGATACGAGGTATGGATGGGCGATTACGCCGGGAAGGAGGTGGACTTCGTCTGCAAGAAGGGAGATGAGTTCGTCTACATCCAGGCGACCACCAGGCTCGCGGATGAGGACGTGGTGAAGAGGGAGTTCGGGAACCTGAAGGAGATACGGGACAACCACAGCAAATACGTCGTCGCGTTGGAGAGGTCCCCGCTGGATTCCGATATGGATGGGATAAGGTTCGTCCTCATGGAGGATTTCCTCCTGGGAAGGTACCGATTACCGCCCGAACCTACCGTATCGCGGGGGTCCGTCCGCGGTGCCCGAGGGACGCACCTGTTACCCTTAAATCTTGGGAAATTATTTCACGCTCATGGAAGGCCAAAGGGAGCATTGGAACGACGTCTATTCCAATAACGAATCCTACTTCGGCACCGAGATGAGCCCCTTCGGGAAGATGTCCCTGGAGTTCCTCAAAGGGAAGGATGTGAAGGATGTCCTGGAGCTCGGACCCGGACAGGGAAGGGACAGCCTCGGATTCGTGATGAACGGTTACAATCTCACCGGCCTCGACTGCAGCAACGTGGCCTGCGGGATACTCAAGGAGAGGATCCCCGGCATGAAGGTCAGGCTGGGGGACGTGAGGGACGGCATAGACTTCCCTCCGGAGTCCTTCGATGCCTGCTACGCCCACATGGTCCTGATCATGGACATGACCCCTGGCGACATCCGCAGGACGCTCAAGAGCGCCTGCAAGGTGCTCAGGCCCGGCGGGTATCTGCTGTTCTCGGTGAGGAACACCGACGACCCCGGATTCGGGAAGGGCGTGAACACCCATCACAACGTGTGGGAGAACGAGCAGGGATTCGCGGTCAACTACTTCACCGAGGAGGAGATAAGGTCATACCTGACAGAGTTCGAGATCCTCGATGTGAAGAGATTCACCGAGGGGCCGAAGAACCTGTTCGGGATCTTCCTGAGGAAGAAGTGAATATCACTCTTTTATGAGCCCTTCGATGAAATGAGCCAGATCCCTGAATCTCGAATCGTTCAGGAAGTACACGTGGTCGTTCCCGTCCCTGCGTGACGAGATCAGCCCTGCATCCTTGAGCTTGCGGATAGCGGCGTTCACGCGCTTCTCCTCCATGCCGAAGAGACCGTCAGTGAAGGGCGATCTGGCCTCCTGCTTTGACAGTCCCCTGACCAATGTGAGCACGTCCTTGTCCGCCAGTGCGGATATCATGTCGTACTCTGGATCGTCGGAGATGTCCATCAGTCCCCTGTGGGTGAGACAGACGTGCTTGCTGGGCCTGCTCTGCTGCTCTTCCATGGTGACCGGAATCACATTTAGATATAAAAAGTAGGGAATGGCGGGGCATCCGGGGATGCCCCGTTCTGGGTTTCACTCCTGTTCCGGAGCCTCCTTGGCGACCTGCTTCTGCCTCTTCTGGAGGAAGGCCGGGCCCTTCCAGCTGGCCTCTCCGAGGATGTGCATCAGCGAGGGCACCACGTAGGTGACCATGAACAGTCCGTCGATGATGATACCGACACCGAGCGCGAATCCGAACTCCTGCAGCATGGAGGAGTTCGCGACCAGCAGCGAAAGGAAGGTGCCTCCCATGATCAGCGCGCAGAGGGTGATGGTGGAACCTGCGTTCCTCACGGCCATCTCCACGGCCTCGTGGTTGGTGTATCCCTTCAGCTTGTACTCCCTGACCCTGGTGGTGAGGAAGATATCATAGTCCATTCCGAGACCGAGCAGGACGACGAACAGCACGATGGGGACGATCCAGCAGACGGGGACGCTCATCAGCTGCCCGAAGACCACGTGGGTCAGGGCGATGGTCCAGATGACGCTCATCAGGATGTTTACCACCGCACGGATTGGGGTGAGGTAGCACTTGAGGATCAGGAACAGCAGGATCACTAGCAGTATGACCACGACTACCTCGATGACTTTGAACTCGGCGGTGACCGTTTCGGAGATGTCGTCCATGGATGCGGATTTACCGGTGATATACGACTCCTTGTACACGGAGGACATCTGCTTGTCGTATCCGTCGGTACCGTGGAAATCGTCGCGGAGGTCCCCGATGAGGGACATGGTGTTGTCCGACATGGGCTTCTCAGTGGTGATTATCATCATGCTGGCATATTTGCCTGTGGTTGTGGTGGAGGTGGCTCCGACGTAGGTGGACGATCCTGCGAGCACGGCCGAATCCGCCTTGTCGACGTTGATCAGACCGGTGCTGACGTTGAGCACTCCGTCGATGAGATTCATGACCTTCAAACCACTGAAGTTGTCAGTGGGCAATGCTGTCCAAGTGGTTCCGCCGGAGCATACGGTGAGTATGGCGCCGACTCCCTCCTGCACCGAGGAGGAGAGACTTCCGAGCTTGGAGTAGATGGCTTTGTTCACGCCGTCGACGACCGCAGGCATTCCCATGAGCGTGGCGATCGTGGTCTGTATCTGTTCGGGAGTGGGTTCGGGCACGCCGTGGTCTATGAGATAGGCGATCGCGGCCTGCTTCATACCGTTCATGAACAGACAGTACCATGACGTCAGCGAGCTGGAAGCTGCGACGATGTCGCTGTGCTTCTCGGTGATACCGTTGCTCATCGCCATCAACGATGGGATGTATCCGTTGGGGGTTGCGCCGCTGATGTTCAATGCGGCATCGGTCCACACCACATACGGGACGCCGGTTGGAGTTGCGCCCATCATGGCGATGGCGGGTTCGTTGAGCTCCATGACCACATACGTGGGCATGAGCGTTCCCCCGTAGGTCTCCTTCATCATGGCGTTGAGACCGTCCTTGCTCTCGCTCTCGGGCTCGATGCTGATCATGTCGAACGAGTTGCTGGTGGTGGCGTAGACGTAGTACGTCGGGACGCAGATCACCAGTGCGACGACGACGATCGGCACGGCGTACTTGCGGGTGAACCTGGCGACGAAGTCGAAGTATCCCCTGGAGATGTAGCAGAGCTTGGCGTAGAATCCCTTGGCCTCCCCCTTCTCGATGGCCTGGTAGGTCTCGACCTTGGTGGGCCAGAAGATCTTCCCTCCGATGAGGTTGAGCACCGAGGGGATGAGGGTGAGTGCGACGACCAACGTCAGAACTATTCCGCATGCGAGGACGATGCCCATGGTCCTGACCATGGTGAAGTTGCATATGGCGAGGGCGCCGAATCCGATGATGACCGCAAGTCCGGATGTGAACACGGACTCGCCTGCCCACTCGATCGAGGTCCTGAGGGCGGAATCGTGGTCCGCTCCCTTCTTCAGCTCCTCTCTGTACCTGGTGACGATGAAGATGGCGTAATCGCATCCGGCTCCCAGCATGGTGACCAGGACCAGGGTCTGCGTGAGGTAGTAGATACCCATCATGTGTCCCAGGAGGTAGATCGCCAGCAGCGAGATCCCGTACGCCACTCCCACCCCGACAGGGGGGACGGCTGCCGTGCAGAGTGCATAGAAGAAAAGACCCAGCAGGAGCAGGATGAGCAGGATGCTTATGGAATCGACCTTGGCCACGTCCGCGGAGGAGGATGCCATCGTGTCGTATGTGAGGGCGTCGTTACCGGTCACGTACGTGCTGTAATCGAATCCGAGCTCGGCCTTGGAGTCGGAGAGTACGGACCTTATCTCGCCGGTCTTGTTGAGGATGTCGTAACCCTCCTCGGGGGACGTGATTGCGGCGAGGAGCACGCCGGTGGTGTGTCCCTCCTTTGAGTATGTGCCCACGACGGTGGCGGAGAGCTTGGAATCGTACTTCTCCGTCAGCTTGCCGCTGAGGTTGTTGATCAGGATGTATGCGTTCTCCTTGTTGAGCGTAGCATCCGCGGTATCGTATTCGACGACGACGATCTCGGACATGTTGATCGAATTGACGTAGTAATCGTCCATGATCTTCTGGCCGGTACCTGATTCGGAATCGTTGCCTACCATGGCCGTCAGATCGTATTCCATGACCTCGCCGGACTTGATGCCCTGCGGAAGTGCGCAGATGAGAACCAATATCCAAAGCACGATGATGGCCTTGGAGTGCTTCATGATGAAATCTGCGAGTTTCTCGAACATATGTTCACCTATTCGGACGCTAGAGAAACGGCATATTTAACGGTTTTGAACATGCTCAAAATTTTACCCCTAACAGGATTCGCGGAACGTTCGAGGTATTTAAATACAAAAAGGATTATCAGTAAACAATAGTAAAAACATTGATTACGCTCCAACGCAATCAGGATGCAGAAGGTATCGGAGATGGTGAGGAACTACGTATCGAGCGCCGAGAAGAGGCGCGAGGAATCCCGCAGGATCATCCTCGATTCCGCGATGGATCTGTTCTTCACCAAGGGATACGAGAAGACCACCACCCGCGACATCATCATGAAGGCTGGGATCCTGAACGGCAGCCTATACAACCGCTTCAGGAACAAGGAGGACATCCTCTACAGCATAGTCGAGGAGGCTCTCCGCGATGCGCTGGGTCAATTGACCGAGCTGCTCGAGAAGGAGAAGAACCCCATAGTGATAATGAACCTCCCGATAGCCGTGGAGGTGTACATCTCCAGCCGCAACAGGAACGTCGCCGAGCTGATATACGAGGTCCACAGGTCATGGGACAACCTCAACGAGTACGTGAAGATGTGCATGGACTGGGCCAACGAGCATCTCGAGAGGTACGGTATGTCGGTGGGCGACGACCCCAACGCCGGGATAAAGATGATCGCCCTGCTGGGAGCGGTGGGGAACATCGCCGGGCACTACGCCAACGGCGGGGAGACCGATTACAGGGAGGTGCTGACGCACCTGCTTGGGGTGTCTTGCGCCATGTTCAACACCCCTGTGCTGGACGTGAAGAAACTCGTGGAAAGGATATGCGACATCCTGGAGGAGGACGAGATCGTCCTCCTGGGACGCGCCTTATGACTGCTTGGCCTCTTCCAGGATCTCGTTGAGACGCTTGTTGAGCCTGACGAAGGCCTCGTCCAAGAACTTCATCTCCTCCTCGGAGAAGTCCCTGAAGATCTCCTCGCTGACCAGCTTCTTGTACTCCGTGGTACGGGAGACGGCCTTATTGCCGAGTTCGGTGAGGTGGAGGGAACTGCTCCTGCCGGATGCCGAATCGACGACGAAACCCGCGTCCAGGAGTTCGCGTACGACGACGGATATGCGTGACTTGTCGAAAGGAATGACATTCCTTATGCTCTTCTGATCTATGCCGTCGTTGGCATAGATGACGCGGAGCACCGAGAGGTGGTAGGACTTGAGTCCCAGATCCGCGAACAGCCTGTCACCGATGACACCCAATGTAGCGGTCATCTTCTTCGGAAAGTAGAGTGTATCCGCTTCAATCTGCGTGAAACCGTAATCCTGTTGCATTGACGGGGGGTATAACATATCTCACCTTATAATATTCGGTTAACATGTTCGTACGAACGTTCAAAAAATCGGAACAGACCGCCATAACAGTTAAAGGAATGTAAACAGAATCATATGATGAATGCTGACAACGGTGCTGTTCGTACATCTGACCCGGATAGGGATCGTCACCTGGAACTCCGACGACATATCCGACGCGTCGAACATCTCGTCGAGGACGAGCGTCCGCAGGAACGTGAGGATGTACTACAACGATTTCTCCGAAAGATATACCGTCGATACGGGATTCTCCATATTCGAGACGGATGCCGTGGCCATAACGGACAGGTGGGTGTACGAGCTTGAGGACACGGTATTCCTGCCGGAGTTCGAGGTGGAGATATACGGTCCCGCCACGAGACTGAAGGTGGAGCAGGATTCCGATAGACTGGGATTGTATCACCTTTCGGATGCCCAGAAGGAGCTCATGGTTAAGATGAGGGGTCAGAGGGTCCCGTTCCGTCCCTCGGCCTGATGCCGCCGGTGTTTATGCGGTCGCCGCCCATCCTGTCACGGATCTCCTCCAGCAGTTGTACCATGGAATCCCTGTCCGTTATCTCGGTGGCGAGACGCAGGCGGTACTCCCTGCACCTGTGCGTCCCTGAGATGAACTTCGGGGCGAATCCCCTCATCAGCCCCGTCGCTATGTCGTAGCGCATGTCGCGGTAGAGCATGTCCGCCAATTCCATGCACCAGTCTATCTGCCGATCGATCGTTGGATTCTGAAGTCTCTCGCCGGTGCGGAAGTACCTGTCTATCTAAGTCACCAGGAACGGGTTGCCGATGCCTCCGCGGGCGACCATTACCGCGTCGGCGCCGGTGATCCTCGAGGCGTTAATGGCATCGTCCAAGGAGAAGATGTTGCCGGAATAGATCAAAGGGACGGACATCTCCTTCCTCATTCCTTCCATGAGGTCGAGGTGCGGTCTTCCGCCGTACTTCTCCTCGCGGGTGCGCGCATGGACGGCTATCGCGTCGGCCCCCGCGCTCTCGAGTTCGGGGATCACGTCGCGGAAGTTAATGCTGTTCGCATCCCACCCGATGCGTATCTTCGCAGTGACTGGCACATCGATTTTTCTCTTCACGGAACGGATGATGTCCCCGCATCTCTTCGGGTCCTTGAGGAGGTATGATCCCGCGTTGTTGCGTATGACCTTCTTCACGGGACATCCCATGTTGATGTCCACGAAGGCGATCTCGGGAGTGAACTCCAGCGCCTTCCTCGCCGCTTCGGAAAGGACCTCGGGATCCGAGCCGAACAATTGTATTCCGGTAGGATGGCATCC
>JAFPVN010000095.1 GCA_017395275.1 Candidatus Methanomethylophilaceae archaeon
GGGATCCGGTGTGCAGCGGTACCGTCAACCTGCACGGTACCGTGGACGTCCTCGTGGAACGCACCCCGGAGGATTCGACCGTCAGCCGCATGGAGCGTCTGATCAGGGAAGCCGATGCGGGACGTTCGAAGGTCGTGCGCACGGCGGACAGATGGGCCCGGTACATAGTGGTAATGTCGTTCCTGTTCTCCGTCATCGTTTACGTTCTGACTGGGGATGCGGTACGTGCCGTCACCGTGCTCGTCGTGTTCTGCCCCTGCGCCCTGGTGCTTGCCACCCCCACTGCCATCATGGCGGCCGTTGCGAATCTGAGCCGCCGCGGCATACTGGTAAGGGACGGAGGTGCGCTTGAGAGACTGGCTGGCATCGACACCGTCCTGACCGACAAGACCGGCACGCTCACCACGGGGGAGCTGGAATGCATCGATTTCGTCTCGCTCTCGGGGTATTCCCCCGAGGAGCTGACCCTTCTGGTATCGGCGGCGGAATCCCTTTCCGAGCATCCGATCGGGAGGTCTATAGCATCATTCTTTCCCTCGCCCTTCGAACCGAGCGATTTCGTCTGCGAGCCCGGGCGGGGGATCTACGCCACTGTCGACGGGAAGAGGGTCTGCGCTGGCAACCGTCAGTTCATCAGGGAGAACTGTCCGCTTGGATTCGAGGCGCTGGAGGATGCCGTGTCCGAGAGGGAGTCACAGGGTCTCCTGTGCACTCTAGTAGGCATCGACGGCGTGTCTTGCGGCTACGCCTCGCTTTCTGATACCATCCGGCCGACATCAGAGTATGCCATGCGCCACCTGAGGATGCTTGGGATACGGAGGATAATGATAACCGGGGATTCCAGGGCCCAGGCCGCACGTGTCTCGGATAGGTTGGGGTTGGACGACGTTGTATGGGAATGCCTCCCATCGGACAAGCTGAGGATAGTGTCCGCCATCGACGGTGACGGGAGGTGCTGCATGATCGGCGACGGCATCAACGATGCCCCGTCGCTCAGGCGTGCGGGCGTGGGGATCTCTATCTGCGGAATGGGCAACGAGCTGGCCGTCGAATCGTCGGACATGGTGTTGGTTTCCGACGATCTCTCTAGGATTCCGGGCGCCTTCCTCATGGCCAAACGGACGCTGGCCACGATACGCGCGGGAATAGCGTTCTCCATGGTGGTGAACCTGTCCGGTGCGATCCTCGCCGCTCTCGGTCTGCTGGGACCCGTCGGGGGCGCACTGGTCCACAACATCGGGTCTGTCATGGTGATAGCATCCGCCGCGATGCTTCTCAGGTATGATCCCTGGAGACCTGGGCGCCACAGGCCGTCGGGGGTACGCCCCGATGGGAGAGTATCCGATGCCGGTGCGCTCAACCGAGGCCCTTACAAAGCGAGAAATGCAAGGTCCGATCACTCGCTTCCCGATTTCCCCGTATCGAGACGAAGCATCAGTGCCGACTGGACGAACGTCCAAATGAGGATGCATGAGATCGCGAACGGTTCGAACACGGCGAACGGCTGCGCCACGCACATTATCCCGCTGGCGACGAGCATCACGGCGGCGAATGCCGTCAGCGCCTTCTTCCCGATGGCATAATCCCCCGCGGCCGACAGTATCGCGAATATGGCCGCGAAAACGGCATATGACGAGGCCGTGATGTTGTGCATTACCCCGTAGTCCTCCGTGACCACGCCGATCGCGGCGCATGTGACGCTGCAGACGATCACCGCGTATCCGCCGTAGCGGAAAAGTCTGTTCCCCATCTCGGTCATCCTCAGTCCAGGGAACAGGACGAGGAACCCCGTCAGCATGCATCCGAGATTGAATACGATCTCCGCAGAATCGATCCCGCAGACCCCGATATCCGACAGGGCGTGGGTGCCCAGGGTCCAATCCTCCCAGAGCAGGGCGGAGACTATCCAGCATATCGTGAAGACGATGACGGAGAGACATCCGCTAACCGGCCCTATCCTGGAGAGATCGATCATAGTCAGCCTGCCTCCGACAACCGCGGGGACGTATTCGTACGTTTCGACGGATGCCGGCGCCGTCACGGACGAAAGAGTAA
>JAFPVN010000096.1 GCA_017395275.1 Candidatus Methanomethylophilaceae archaeon
CCAGCCGACTCGAGGGCCTTGCGCATGTCTGTGTCGAGCTGTCCGGCATCGGTGTTCAGGACCTCCCTGATACGGACGATGTCAACGCCCTTCATCCTGAAATAGCCCATCATGCGGTCTATGGCTTCCAAGGCCTCGGGAAGAAGCTCGGGCGAATCCAGGTCCATGGCGCGGATCTCGATGCACCCTGACATCTCCCACATCTCCAGCGCTCCGCGGACCACGTTTCCGCTCACCAAGGGGTAGATCCACTTGTCGCCGTAACGAGCGGCGATCTCCGCCCACTTGGAACCGATGTCCGGATCGGACAGCGCTATGACCTTCAGCGGGAAGTCCAGCGGAGGCACCTTCTCCAGCTTCGGGATCTCGTCGGACATGATCAGCATCTGCGCCTGCCCATCCCCGACTGTGATCGTCTCAGCCCCGAGAGAGGGGGCCATAGACTCTATGACGTCCATAGGGAGGTCCACGAGGAACCTCAGAGCGCTGGACGGAATGGGCCCGTACGCCCTGATGGCCCTGGTCAGAAGCTCTTTAGGAGGGTCTCCTTCGGGCTCGGAAGGGCGGTAGACAGCATAGGTGTTCTCGGTTCCCCAGTCCTCCCTCTCGTCGAAGTCGCGGATTATGAGAAGAGAGCGGTCCAGACGGGAGATCGCGTCCTTCAGAGCGCCCTTGTCCATCCCGGTAGCGGCAACGAGCTGCCTGGTGGTGGCCCTTCCCATGCGGTCGATCCTGTCCAGAAGGTTCATGTCGTCCGCTTGGATCTCCTCGCGCCGGAGCGAAGCGTACCTGTCTCCCTCGTCCTTGAGGACGTAGCGGACCCTTCCTCTGACGAACCTACCCAGGAGGAGCTCTCCGGACTCGCGCATGGAGTACCATTCGTCGAGATCGAAGCCCTCCACCCTGTTGTACACATCCAGCTCGCTTCCGGCGGAGCCGAAGAACTCGAAGAAGGAGCGGATGTCGGGGAACGACCTTCCCTTTGACAGCCTGTAGCGCTCCACGGTTTCGTAATCGAAGACGTTCTTCTTGCCCGAGCGGAGCCTCATGTGGTCCAACTTGAGCATGTACTGGTCGTTCTCGGAGATTAGGAAACGCCCTTTCGAGACCTCCTCCATCGCTACCAGGGATTCCAGCGAGGTCAGCGCCTCGTCGTCCGGCAGGGACAGCGCGAATGCGACCTCCTGGACGGTGGCAGGCGCGAAGCAGTCGAGATATCTGAGCACGATGCGGTCGGTGGCCGCCCTGCGGTCTATCTCGGGGTATTCGACGCGGGCGAACGTCCACTTCCCGCGTCCGTCGATGTCTATGCGGGCGACCTTGTACATCGACTCCAGCTTCCTCAGCGACCTCAGGACAGCGTCGTCGCTGGCTTCCAGAGCCTCCGCGAGCTCGGAGATGGATGCACCGTCGCCCACCTTCTCCAAGACGTCCTCGTCTATCCCGGTCAGAGTGCGCTCCTTGCAGGTGGCCGCCGCGTAGTACGGGGCCTCGGAGGCGACCATGATGTGCACGTCGTCCATGTAGACGGTGGAGATCTCCCCGTCCTCCAGCAGCTCCCTGACCCATCCGTCGACGACCTTCTTGTCCTCGTCGGTGTATGTGTAGATGTTACGCCCCCTCTCGCGTATGGCCTGGAGAGGCCCGGTCCTCATCAGAAGCTTGGGGATATCCTCCTTGGCGGCTATGCGAGGCGCCTTCTGGGCATAATACGGTATGATCTGGTCCTCGGTGAACTCGAACTCGCTGACCGAGTCTCCCAGCGCCCTGTACAGGACCTTGCGGTGGAGCTCCCTGAGCAGCG
>JAFPVN010000097.1 GCA_017395275.1 Candidatus Methanomethylophilaceae archaeon
ATGCCATGACGGGAATCCTCCCTGAGCGCAGGATCTGATTTTAGGGCAACCACCCTAAAACTTAGAGAGCCATTATCTACACGCGAATAATTGAGGGACCATGGCCGACGTGAGGATCACAGTCAAGCGCATCACGGTGCACCGCGATCTCATGGAGCAGTACGAGAATCCCATCGAGCACGCATGCGGCATGAAGGAGGGCATGGTGTTCGTATCGCACGACGGCAGGATCCCGGAAGGGATGTGCGACAGCGCATGGGAGGTCATGCGTCCCTTCGCCGAATCATTGGCGAGGGGGGAGGGCAACTTCTTCGACGGGTGGATGAGGGACCCTATGTCGGCAATGATCTCCTGCAACGATGGCTTCCGCCCAGTGAGCTTCTATCTCGAGCTAATACGAAGGCCGCGGAATCGGACGGAACGATGCGGATCCGATGGGGATCGCTGCTCTGACAGAGGTCCCAGGAACAGGTCCCTCAGGACCTCGATCTCAGCCATCCCCCTGAGGGTGCATTCGGTCTCGAATTCCATGCCATCCTGGCCTCGCCGGAGATCACGGGATGATATGATGCTTCCCTCATGATAGCGTATGGTTGCAATTTTGCAATTAATATTTTCGTTAATTGCAAAAAACCGATATGCAATTAACAGATCCGGGACCGAATGTCCGGACGGTAAACGGCGCAATGCTGGAGAGATGAGATGAATCAAAATTGGCGGGCTTGAAGGGATTCGAACCCTTGGCCGTTCGATTAAGAGTCGAACGCTCTACCTAGCTGAGCTACAAGCCCTTGATTTCCGAGGATATGTTCAACCTATATAACGATTCCGTTTTACGAACATCCAGATTTGGAATCGAGCCCTCCGCATGCATATCGCTAAACTATATAACGGGCCGACACAATCCTCAACCCATGGGACAGATCAAGGTCAGGGACATAATGACCACGCAGGTCATCACGATCCAGGAATCGGATACTATAAGGGATGCAACGATCACACTCGCGGTGGACAATCTTTCGGGCGCGCCGGTCATCGACGACGACTACCACCTCTGCGGGATAATATCCGAGATAGACATCCTCAACCTGATCATGAAGGCGGAGGCCAAGCTCAAGACGGAGAACCCCGTCCTGCACCTTCTGGCCTTCCCCATGGATTACAACTTCGACGACCCCGAGCTCAAGGCTGCGGCGGAGAAGTTCTCCAACACCAAGGTCTCCGACGTGATGGTCAAGACCGTCATCACCACCACCCCCGACGCGGAGGTCGTGGACGTCCTCGGCGTCATGCTGGATAAGGACGTCAACCGTGTCCCCGTTCTCGAGAAGGGCGTCCTCGTGGGGATCGTCACCCGCAGCGACATCATCTTCTCGATCTACAAGAGAAAGATCTGAAGGTCATGGAAGTTCATATCCTGGCCAGCGGAAGCGACGGCAACTGCGCGATTGTCCGTCACGAGGATACTGCGGTGATGATCGACGCCGGTCTCACCGGCAAGCGCGTCAACCAGCTGATGGAGATCCACGGAATCGACGCCTCCGAGATCAAGGCCCTCTTCATAACGCACGAGCACGGCGACCACATCAAGGGCGCCGGCGTCGCCGCGAGGAAGTTCTCCTGTCCCATTCTCTGCAACGACGTCACCTTCAGGGCCTGCGGCGACATGGGGAAGGTGGAGCACCAGTCCATAAGGATGTTCCAACCCGTGACGATAGGCACCATAACCCTGACCGCCCTGCCGACGTCCCACGACGCCAAGTATCCTTGCTGCTACACATTCGAGGCCGGCGGCAAGAGGGGCACTATCGCTACCGATACCGGATATTACACGCAGGAGGTCAAGCAGGCGCTGATGGAATCCGACATCGCTGTGATGGAGTCCAACTACGACAAGCGCATGCTCGACGAAGGTCCTTACTCCGATTGGCTGAAGAGGCGCATAAACGGCGATCTGGGTCATGTATCAAATGTCATGTGCGGGATGACTGTCGGGAAGATCTACACCCCGGAGAAGAAGATCTTCCTCGCGCATCTCAGCAGGACCAACAACATCCCCGAACTGGCGAAGCAGACGGTGGCGGACCTGGCGGGCATAAGCAAGTACAGGCTGGACTGTCTGGACGGTCTCGAGGATTCCAGGATCCTCAAATCTTGAGCTCCACGGCCAGCTTCCTTCCGACTAGGATCGTGGCCAGGCTCTTCGGCAGCCTGACGACCTCCTCCTTCTTCAGGGCGTAGTTCCTCTCGGACCCCGCGAATGGTTCTACGGTCTCGATCATCCTGACCGTGACCATGTCGAAGCAGTCGGCGTAGGGGTTCTCGTCCTCTTCCTCCTCGGCCTTCGCCTCGGGTTCGGGCGTCTGTACGGGCGCTTCGGCGGGTTCCTCGCCCATCAGCTCCTCCTCCGGGATCGGCGGGATCTCGATGACCTGAGGTGTCTGTACGGGCTCCTCGGGGATGGAATCGGGCATGTCCGCGGGCGGCTCCATCTCGGTGGGCCCTTCGTCGGGTATGACGGGTATCTCCTCCGCTTGGATCTCCTCGACGGGCTCGGCCTCCGGTACGGGGGCGGGTGCGGTGGGGGTCTCGGGAACGAGCTCGGGCACGCGCACGGTCTTCTGCCTGTGGGGTGCGCTCCAGAGGGTCTTGGCGGCTTCCAGGACCTCATCGTAGAACTGTCTCTCCTCCGGCGGGAGGTTGTCGACGGCGTTGATGGTGCCCATCGCACCCCTCAGCGCCATGGCTGCGACCTTGCTCATCCTGAGCTCCACCAGTAGTTTGATGTTGACGTGGAGCTTCTTCTTCTTTTCAACGAGAAGGTCGTACTCCAGCGATCCGACGTCGCTGTTGATCTCGCATTCGCGGGCGATCCTCTTCTGGAGTGCCAGCATGGCAGGGTAGAGGTCCTTCCTGACCTCGGACAGCTGCCCGGAGCCCTTCTCGATCCTCATAAGGGACGAGACGTCCTTGAGTTCCATGTCGGAGCGGTTGTCCTCTGCCATATCCGCTCTATTGCACGTGCGATATTTAGCGTTAACCTTAGACCCCGCGGGGAGGTGCACGGACCTCGGCTACGCTCCATTGATGTCGCATCACAGCGGTTAAATATCCGTACATATGTTCATTTGAACAAATATTCAAATGATGGTGAACCGATGAGCGGGGAGCACTGCATCTGCGAGAGCGAGGGATTCGATGAGCGCGTGCGCGCCAGCACGCTGGACGACGACACTGCGATGGACCTGTCCGACCTCTTCAAGCTGTTCGGGGACAGCACCCGCCTGAGGATCCTGTGGGTGCTCAAGGGCAACGAGATGTGCGTGGATGCCATCAGCAACGCCATAGGCGTCTCCGTCTCCGCGGTCTCCCATCAGCTCAAGGCGCTCAAGGGCGCCAACCTAGTACGTTCCCGCCGCGACGGGAAATGGATCTACTATTCGCTCTGCGACGAGCATGTCGAATCCCTTCTCGCGACGGCCATGGAGCATCTGAGGGAGGGCCCCGAATGAGGGTACGCTACCGCATCGACATCGACTGCGCGGGATGTGCCAGAGAGGTGGAGGAAGCGGTCTCCGGGATAGAGGAGATCAGCTCCGTGAGGGTCGATTTCATCAACAAGAGGATGACCGTCGAGGTCGATGACGCCCTCATGGCGGGATACGCCGACATAGAGCGCGAGATCGTCAGGGTGGCCCATGCCGCCGAACCCGAATTCCAGATGTGGCCCATGGACGATAGGGCGGAGGAGGACGAGGAGAGGCAGAGGTTCCCCTGGGAACTGATCGTGGGGATCGCATTCCTGATTCTAGGACTTCTGTTGGAGCACGTAATCGAGACCGATATCGACGGGAACATCCTCAGATGCGTGTTCCTGGTCGGACTCCTGATAACGGGATACGACGTGTTCGTCAAGGCCGCGAGGAACATCCTCGGCAGGAGCTTCCTGGACGAGAACTTCCTGATGGCCATAGCCACCGTCGCCGCGCTCGCCATAGGGTATTGGACCGAATCCGTAGCGATAATGGTGTTCTACAAGATAGGCGAGTTCTTCGAGGAGCGTGCCGTCATGAGGTCCCGGTCATCCGTCAAGGCCCTCATGGGGCTGAAGGTGCCGTATACGACGGTCATCCGCGACGGCACCGAGACGTCCGTCAGGACCGAGACAGTGCACGTGGGCGAGACCATCGTGATAAGGCCGGGTGAGATGGTGTCGATCGACGGCGTCATCGAATCCGGGGAGAGCTTCATGGACACCAGGGCCATGACCGGCGAACCGGTGCCCAGGCACGTTTCCGAGGGGGAGGAGGTTCTCAGCGGGTTCGTGAACACGGATTCGGTCATCAGGGTGAGGACCGTCCGTCCCTACGAAGATTCGGCGGCGGCCAAGGTTCTGGCGCTGATCGAGGACTCCCACAGCAGGAAGTCCAAATCGGAAAGGTTCATCACCACGTTCGCCAAGTATTACACTCCGGCGGTCGTGCTGTGCGCCGCCCTCATAGCGGTAATCCCGTCCCTCATCAGTCCGGACGACTGGCTCGGATGGGTGTACAAGGGGATAGTGTTCTTGGTGGTATCCTGCCCCTGCGCACTGGTGCTCTCGATACCGCTGACATACTTCTGCGGGATAGGCAACGCCTCCCGCCACGGGATACTGGTGAAGGGCAGCGTGCACATCGAGGCCATGTCCAAGGCATCCGCCGTCGTATTCGACAAGACCGGGACCCTGACCCGCGGCGAGTTCTCCGTCGTGAAGGTGGAGCCCTCGGGAATGTCCGAGGAGGAACTGCTTAGATACGTGTCTGCGGCGGAATCCGATTCCAACCACCCCATAGCGAGATCCATCTGCTCGTACGCCGGAAGGACGGATGCGCAGGTGACCGGAGGGAAGCACATCTCGGGGATGGGGATAACCGCCACCGTGGACGGGAAGGAGGTCGCCGTGGGCAACGCGGCACTGATGCAGAGCATCGGCATCGACCTCATCGATCCCGACGTGCCGGGGACGCACGTGCATGCGGCCGTCGACGGGATCTACGCCGGGCACATCCTGATATCCGATACGCTGAAGCACGATTCCAAGGAAGCGATAGAGAAGCTCAGGGAGATGGGGATAAGGTCGTACATGCTCACGGGCGACAGCAGGTCCGCCGCCGATGCCATCTCGGGAGAATTGGGACTGGACGGTTTCGAGGCGGACCTCCTCCCGGCCGACAAGACCTCCGGGCTCGAGGCCCTGATCGAGGGTTCCGAGGGCAGGACCGTCTTCGTCGGGGACGGAATAAACGACGCCCCCTCGCTGGCGAGGGCGGACGTCGGTATCGCCATGGGGAACCTCGGTTCCGACGCAGCGATAGAGGCTGCGGACATGGTCATAGTGGACGACCGTCCGTCGAAGGTGGCCGATGCCGTGGCGATCTCCAGGAGGACGCAGGTCATCGTCATAGAGAACATAGTGTTCGCGCTCGGCGTCAAATTCGCCATACTGGGTCTTACGACGTTCACCGATCTCATAAGCATGTGGATCGCCATACTCGGCGACGTGGGGGTGCTGATATTGGCCGTCGCCAACGCCACCCGCGCGTTGGGAGGCTTGTCCGCTCCCGCCGAGGACTGCGGATGCGAAGGCGGATGCCACTGCCATGACGGGGAATGCCATTGCCA
>JAFPVN010000098.1 GCA_017395275.1 Candidatus Methanomethylophilaceae archaeon
ATTGTTGTATCTCTTTCGAACACAACTGGAATTGATGGGGTCCAGTATGTGAAGCGGTACCCTGTTCTTTCAAGAATGGGTGCTGCAGGGACTGCGGTACCAAACGATCCCGTTAAAGTTCCGACTACTTCATCCCTATCCTTCAATATCACCGTACATTCTTTCGGTTTCCATTTAGGATAAATGTAAAAGTATTCTGCATCAGGAACGCATGTGCCCTCTTCGAGATCCCATCCATCAAAATCATAATGATCCTTAGTCGGACCAAGTAATGGAGGGGTAATTACTGTACCTGAATTTATCAAATACATACAAAAATGACTATTTGATGGTGCCAAATCACTCATGAAAACTACGGTACATTGTCTTACTTCCCATACAGCGTAGACATTAAGATCAAATGCTGGCATATCAAAGTACTTTGGTTCCCACCCCTGAAATACATAGTTTTCCTTAGTAGGATTATCAGGTACGATTATGGGATCTCCCGCAGGTATATCGTAATAACAATAAACCTCATCTTGTCCTGTATAGTAGGTTAAACGATATTCATCAACTAAACCTGTAGAATCATCGTTGAGCGCCCAAGCCACTATCAAAATAACAATGACAGACAGCATTATCGACATTATGGGGAGGGCTCTAACTTGGATAATCTCACTTTCCTTTTTTGAACATTCACGTTTAAACCGTCTATAAACGGCCGCACGATTTTTCAAAAAATGGAATAATAAAAGAGTTGACCTGTATTTTGAATATTCAGGCCTGAATAAATAAACCCGAAATCACAGGACGATGATGAAATGACCAGCAGAAAAAACGAGCGGCATTCCGATTCGGGATGATTAGAAACACAGAAGTGTGCGGACATTCATTCTTGAATTGCGAAACAAAGGAGGAATGCCGCATGAGATATATCGGACTTGATGTACATAAGGATAATATCACGGCTTGCGTGCTCACGAGCACGGGCAAGCCGAAATTCGAGAAGGATTTTCTGAAAGAATCAGGAAACTGGATTCTCGATGAGCTTTTGGATTTTAAGGACAAGGACGGATTCTGCGTTATGATGGAATCCGGAACGTATGCGTATGCGCCGTTCAGGTTCTTCTCCGACAGAGGGATAGAGGTCCACGTGGTCCATGCCAAAGCACTCAAGGTGATCACGGATTCCGACAAGAAGACCGACAGGAAGGATGCGCTGACGATCGCGAAGATGCTCAGACTGTGGAAGAAGGGCGACATCGACCTCCAGATGGCGTATATGCCGACCAGGGAACAGTGCGAACTGAAGGATATCTGCAGGTACAGGGAGGAGATCTCCAAGAAGATAGGGGACGAGACCAGGCGTATCAAATCCCATATGTCCAGGAACTGCGAATACCTTCCCGAGGAATTCGACAACTTCCAGACGGAGAAAGCCAGACAATTCGTCAAATCGACATATTCGAATGACAGGACGCTGATGAGGCGCATGGATTGTCTGATCGACCTGTTCGAGGAGAGGGACCTGGTCAAGGAGGATGTGGAATCCAGGCTTCCGGGTTCGAGGGATGTGGATTTGTTATGCGGGATTCCCGGTATCGGGCGGCAGACCGCCGTGCAGATAATGTCCATGATCGTGGACGTGAACAGATTCGCGGATGCGGAGAA
>JAFPVN010000099.1 GCA_017395275.1 Candidatus Methanomethylophilaceae archaeon
GCAGAGATTCCGATGGTCGTGACCGAGTCGGGGATGGTGACGGAGGCCAGCGAGGCGCATCCGTAGAACGCATACATTTCGAGGGTCGTGACCGAGTCGGGGATGGTGACGGAGGCCAGCGAGGCGCATCCGGAGAACGTAGAGTTTCCGATGGACGTGACCGAGTCGGGGATGGTGACGGAGGCCAGCAAGCTGCATCCGTAGAACGCAAAGTTTCCGATGGACGTGACCGAGTCGGGGATAGTGACAGAGGCCAGCGAGTTGCATCTGTAGAACGCTTCGAGTCCGATGGTCGTGACCGAGTCACCGATGGTGACGGAGGCCAGCGAGGTGCATCCGCGGAACGCTTTGGATCCGATGGTCATGACCGAGTCGGGGATGGTCACGGAGGTAAGGGAGGTGCATCCGTAGAACGCACTATTTCCAATGGATGTCAAACCTGCGGGAAGCGAGACCGTCGTTACTGTATTCCCGCCCCATCTGGTATCCCAGTACTCATAATCCTTCATCGCACCCGTTCCGGTAATAGTCAGATTGCCTTCACCGTCGATAGACCAAGTCAGATTCTCTCCGCACGATCCGCTGGTCTCGGCGTCCGAACCGTCGGCATCCATCAAAACGAAGCATCCGATCGCAACGACCGCAACAATCGCAAAAGCCATCATCAATTTTCCAGAAACAATTGAACGGGATACCCGTTCCTTCTCCCTTAAGAGGACATCCGTCATACCCCCCTCACCTCTTATAAATTTATAATACTACGGAAACAAGTCCTCCGCCCTTTCCGTTTCCAAAACACAATCCAGACAGAAACGGACGGAAGGAAACACCCCCTCGCGCGCCGAATATATATGTATCTTACCTCCCGGAAAAACGGGGGGTCTGCGGAACCCCTTTCCGTTTCACGTCCCCGGATCGGATTTCCCCCTCGACGTGTCGATCCCCGCCCACTTGTCCAACGTCTTATAGTCCCGGTTGTCGAACACCGGCTTCAGGATCTTCTTCTCCACCCCCGCTTCGACCAGCCTTCTGTAGTACTTGGCGACGATCTCCTTCTCGGTCATCCTTCCGTCGGGAACGGGTTTCCCGTCCTCTTCGGGCAAAGAGGCATAGAACTCTCTTATCGCCTTGGCCATCCCGAAGCTGCTCTTCCCCGGCCGTAGGACAATGCTCTGATTATCACGTTGCCCTTATGGGCGTTCTCGTTACGATTCACCCGTGAGTCGCCCCTTTTAATCCCATACTGCGCCCTGAACACACGGTTTCCAAGGCTCGGGGATGCTAACTCGCTACAGTTAGCATCCCCTTTATATCACGCATCCCGCGCGATGTGTATTCCATGAGAATGGACAAGCGTGCGGAGGGAAGCTTCGCGGAGACGATGATGGCGATGATGGTCGTCACGGTCGCGCTGACGGTCTTCATGAGCGTGTTCGCATACAGCCTGAACATCGATAAGGAAGAGCAGAGGATATCGACGGATTTCCTGGATTCCCTCCGTGTCGAGGGCGGGGAGATCACCGGTATTGACGAATCATACGTGCAGGAGGAGTGCGTGAGGAAGGGATACACCTCCATGGTGATCAGGATTGAGACCGCGGGAGACATAAACAGGGCGAGCCTGTCGCTGGGGGAATCCTCGGATTCCGATTTCACGTTCGTGAGGGGGACTACGTCCATACCCTGCGACGACGGGAACACCGTGCTCGCGAGCTACGAGGTGGTAGCATTCGCATGAACGGGAAGGGGATGGTGGCGACCCTCGACGCGGTGATATTCGTCACCGTTCTTGCGGTGGCATCGATGATGCTCTTCACCGCCGTCCCGCATGACGGACCCGAGGGTCCCGATGCCTCGGGGATCTGCGATTCCGTATCCCGTATCACCCTGTCGTCGGAACTGATCGCGGAGGGCAGCGGGGACAGGCCGATGAACGTCTGGGACATGTGCGCCGTGTCGATCGTATCGGGGGACACCGGGTTCGTTGAGGATTACCTCGGAGGCGTGATAGGGGACATACTCACGGACAGGTACGGGTACGTCATGAAAGTGGAGTACCGCGGGACCGTGCTGGAGTTCGGCGAGGGAAGGGGGAACCCCGTGTCGGAGTGCATGCGCGACATCGACACCGTCGGCGGTATCGTGTCGGTGAGCCTCACCGTGTACGGATGATAGTCCAAAATGAATGAAATGAAAAGCGGGGGAAGGTCCCCCTTGGTTTCATGCGTCGGGCCAGAGCTCGCAGGCCATCTCCCTGAGCTTGAACTTCTTGATCTTGCCTGCGGCGTTCAGCGGGAACTCGTCCACGAAGGCTATGTACTTCGGGATCTTGTACCACGAGATCTTGCCGTTGCAGTAGTCCAGCACGTCCTGCTCGGTGATGTCCGAACCCTTCTGCTTGATGATGAAGGCGGAGGGCTGCTCGCCGTACTTCTTGCTCTTGACGCCCACGACCTGTACGTCGCTGACGCCGGGACAGGTGTAGAGGAAGTCCTCGACCTCCTTGGGGTAAATGTTCTCCCCTCCGCGGATGATCATGTCCTTCAGCCTGCCGGTGACGTAGAAGTAACCGTCGGAGTCCCTGTATCCCAGGTCCCCGGAGTGCAGGTAGCCGTTCTTGTCGATGACCTTGGCGGTCTCCTCGGGCATCTTGTAGTATCCCTTCATCACGTTGAATCCCTTGCAGCAGAACTCACCGATGGTGCCGTCGGGACAGGGCTCGTAGGTCTCCGGATCCAGGATGACGGTGTCGATACCGGGGAGGGTCTTGCCGACGGAGGAGCACTTCTTCTCTATGGACGGTTCGTCGTACCTGGTCTGGGTCATTCCCGGCGATGCTTCGGTCAGACCGTAGACGATGGTGATCTCCTTCATGTTCATCTTGTCGACGACCTGCTCCATCGCCTTGATGGGACAGGGGGACCCGGCCATGATGCCGGTCCTCAGGGACGAGAAGTCGAACTTGGGGAACAGCTTGTGCTCCAGCATGCTGATGTACATGGTGGGGACGCCGTACACGGACGTGCACCTCTCGCCCTCGATGGATGACATGACGGCCACGGGGTCGAATGTCTCGCAGAAGCACATGGTCACGCCGTGGTTGATGCACGCCATCACACCGAGCACGCATCCGAAGCAGTGGAACAGCGGGACGTTGATGTTCAGGCGGTCGGTGGGGCCGTAGTTCATGTTCGCCCCGAGCCAATAACCGTCATTGGCGATGTTGAAGTGGGTGAGCATCACTCCCTTCGGGAACCCGGTGGTACCCGAGGTGTACTGCATCATGGTCACGTCGTGGACGTCCACCGAATCAACGCGCTCCTTGTACTCGGTGTCCGATGTGGCGATGGCGAGGGACCTGACCTCGGACATGGAGTACATGCCGCGGTGCTTCTCCGGACCCAGGAAGCAGACCTTCCTCAGGTGGGGATACTTCTCGCTGTGGAACGTGTCCCTGGGCTGCTCCTTCAGCTCGGGGATCAGTTCATACACGATGTCCAGATAGTTGACGTGCTTGATCCCGTCGATCAGGAACAGGTAGTTCATGTCCGACTGCTTGAGCACGTAGTCCAGCTCCGCGCTCTGGTAGTTGGTGTTGATCGTCAGCAATATGGCGCCGATCTTGGCGGTGGCGAACATCAGGGTGACCCAATCTGGGACGTTGGTTGCCCACACGGCGACCTTGTCGCCCTTCTGGACGCCCATCGCCATAAGTCCCTTCGCAACCTGCTCGACGGACGCTCCCCACTCCCTCCAAGAGAGTCTGAGGTCCCTGTCGTAGTACACGATGGCGTCGTTGTCCGGCCAGTTCCTCACGCACTTGTCCAGGAGGTCGCCCAGCCTCTCGTTGCTGGTCGCCTCCTTCCTGGGTATGCAGACCATATCCGTTCACCTCAGTTGGGGACGTACAGGACGGCCAGGATCTCTGCGGGTCCGTCTATGGCGCCGACGAAGTGGGGTACGACGGAGTTGTAGTAGACGGTGTCTCCCTTCTCCAGGACCTCCTCGACCGTGCCGTATCTGATGAGCACCTTTCCGGAGATGACGGCCATGAACTCCTCTCCCTCGTGGGACGACATGGCCTTCTCCTCGTCCACGTCGATCCTGATGTACATGGGCTCCATGTGCCTGTCGGTCTTTCCGGATCCCAGGGGGTAGTAGTGGTAGTGTCCCTTCGCTCCCCTGGCGGAGTCGGTCTCCTCGTGGAGGGAACCCCTCCTCATGATGATGGGGTCGGGCAGGTACTGGTCGTCCATGAATGTGCCGACCCTCTGACCCAATGCCCTGGAGAGCCTGATGATCGTTCCGATGGTGGGTAGACCCTGTCCTCCTCCACATCGGCAAGGAAAGCGGCGTCGAGTCCTGCGTTAAGTGCGAGCTGCTCCTGTGTCAATCCGAGCTTCTCCCTGTACTTTCTGATCCTCGTTCCGAGCTTTCCTTCGGTAGTCATTTTCTTTCCTCTTGCGGTTCTCCCGCAAAACTCGGATTGCGCTCTTATTAATAAGGATATTCGTCCGGCGAACAACACCATTAAATCCCAAATCGCACAATCACCCCAGCATCACGGTGCGAATGCGCCGTAAGAAGGTCATCTGAAATGCCGTTCGCGGAGATCAACGATATCACAATGCACTACCACGACGAGGGGTCTGGCACTCCCGTCGTCCTCGTCACCGGATTCAGCGGGGACACGTCCTTCTTCAAGGCACTGATCCCCGACCTCGTGGACGAGGGGTACCGCGTGATCACCTTCGACAACAGGGGCGCCGGACTCACCGCGTATCCCATGGAGAAGGGCATCAAGGCGCAGATGTTCGTCGACGACCTCAAAGCACTGGTGGATTACCTGAAACTGGGGAAGGCCCACTACCTCGGATGGTCCATGGGAGCCCACATAATGCAGGAGTACGCCGTACAGTTCCCCGAGAGGCTGCTGTCCCTGACGCTGATATCCGCGTACGCCTACAGGCCGGCCCGTTCCAGCTACTTCATGAACGGGATCTGCGACTGCGCCATCGGCGGAGGTTCCCCCGAGTACATCAGCATGATGACCAACGCGTTCTGCTTCACCGAGGACTTCTTCTCGGGACTGGAAGCCAAGGGCAGGAAGCTCAGGTCCCTGGAGGGACTGAACCCCCACGGACTGAAGCTGCAGATGAACGCTCTGGACGAGTTCGACACCAGGGAGAAGGTCAAGGATATCAAAGCTCCGACATTATCCATACACGGCCTGTCGGACATCATGGTGGAACCCAAGCTCGGCGATTACATCTCAGACAGGATCCCGGACTGCAGGGTCATGAGGATCGAGAACGTCGGCCACATCATCAAGCCGTCGCTCTACTCCGAGCAGTTCCTGGAGCACATAAGGGCTCACGATCTGGACTGACGCTTCTTACGGGCCTCGTCCACCATACCCCTGATGCGGGACTTTATTATCCCGGTGCACGGCCACGTGTCGTCCATGTACTCCAGATCGTCCATGATGTCGTGGTCCGGATGGGTTATCGCGAGGTACACCCTCCCCATGAACATCGACACCATGTAGGGGAAGTCGTCGCAGATCTCCGGCCTGCCGGTCCAGATCCTGCATTTGTTATCGTCCCTGAGGAAGGCACAGGGATTGGTCTTCGTGAAGAGCCAGCGGTCGTCCTCCCTGTAGAGGAACTCCGTCGCAAATGTATACAGATCCACTCCCGCGGCCTCGGCCACCCTGTCCACCTCGCAGTCGCGGACGGTGATGTAGGGCTGGTGGCAGCACCTCCCGCACATCTCGCAGGGGGAGCTGTCCTTCAGCTTCCTGCACAGGTCGTAGGCCAGATCCAAATCCTTCTCCATCTCGGGAGGGATCTCGTCCAGCCCCTGCAGGATGTACTTTCCGCGGTAGATCGCCATCGGCCACCCTCAGAACATGTGGGCGAATCCGAACATGAATCCGACGACGGATACCGCCAGACCGACGAGGGCGATGATCATGAAGAGCTTCTTCTTCTCGTCCTTGACGCCGGTTACGCGGACGAAGGACTGCGTGTATCCGCCGAGGAACATGCCTATGGCCCCGAATATGGCGGACCCGATGTAGAATGAGAAGGGCAGGAGCACCACCGAGATTATTCCCAGGACCAGCGATCCGATGGCGAACATCCTGGAGTTGATCAGGTACTTGGCCTCGCCGTTCTCGGCGTATCTCATGTTGAGCTTCCAGTCGCATGCGTCGCAGAAGATGGCGTCGTCGTCGTTCTCCTTCCCGCACTTCGGGCATTTCTTCATGATGTGCGATAAGGCATCCCAGTTATAAATGTGTCCGTCGCAAGGATGGTACGGAGGATGGTCTCAAAATCATCGTTTTTCGGTATGCTGGCACTTCCGTATCGAGAACACCGCCTCGATGCGGGAGCGGGAGGCTCCGAAGCGTGTGCTCTCCGTGACCGTGCGGATGTCCCCGCAGGGGAATCCGGGGAAGCATGCCCTCAGGGAATCCTCGGTGAAGTAGCGGTACCTTATCCCGTTCCCCCTGACCACGGTGTCCTCGGAGATCCTCTCACCCTTCTCCGAACGTAGGTCCCCGGCGGCGAAGACGCGCACCTTCACGCATCCTCCGTCCCTCACCGTCCTCGCTATCTCGGAAACGGCCCTCGGGACGTCCTCCGGCAGTATGTTCTCCAGGACGTGGAAGAGCAGGGCGCCGTCGAAGCTGTCATCGCCGAACGGCATGTCCAATACGGAGGCGCACATCACCTCGGCGGAATCCCCCAGCAGTTCGCGGCATGCCTTCACCGCCTCCTCCGAGAAATCGATCCCGACCGCGTCGTAACCGGAATCCCTCAGCGCCTCGAGGGTCTTCCCGTTGCCGCACCCGACCTCCAGCAGCCTGGAGCCCTCCGGGAACGGCAGCTCCCCGGGATCGGTGACCCCTCTCCAGGCACGTCTCTGCGTCCTGTAGAGGTCATTCCAGCGGTCCGCCTGGTCCATGTCCCCCGATGGTGGCCAGACATTATATATTGTCGTTGTCCGATTCCCCGGACATGGCAGAAGCAGCGTGCGGACTGGGCGGCGACATGCCTCCGATGTCCGATGATGAGAGAGCGGTCGTCGAGAAACTGCGCAAGTTGCCGTCGGTCAGCGAGAAGTGCTGCCGCGGACTGTACCTCCTAGGTATCAGGGACATCGAGGACCTGAAGGGGAAGAACCCCGACGACCTGTTCGGACAGCTGACGGTGAGGAAGGACTTCTATGCGGAACCCTGCATGCAGAAGATGATCAAGATCGCCGTCGGCATGGCCAACAAGGGTATCACCAGGGACTGAGAACCTACCGTTGTTCACAGGTAAACCTGACATTCCCGATAGTGTTTTAAACAATGTTAGATTCCCATGCGTGATTACCATGGCATATTGGAACAAGGAAATCGAGTGCATGCCGCCGGAGCGCATCAAGGAGCTCCAGCTCGACATGCTGCAGAAACTGATCGCCAATCTCTACGAGAAGAATCAGTTTTACCGCAACAAGATGGTCCAGAAAGGGGTGAAGCCCGAGGACATCAAGACCCTCGAGGACATCACCAAGCTGCCGTTTATGTACAAACAGGACCTCAGGGACAACTACCCCACGAAGATGTTCACCGTCCCCCTCAACGATGTCGTGAGATTCCACGTCTCGTCCGGAACCACCGGCAAGCCCACCCTCGTGGGATACACCAGGAACGACCTCGACTACTGGTCCGAGGCACTCGCCAGATCGCTCACCTCATGCGGCGTGACCGACGAGGACGTAATGCAGGTCTCCTACGGATACGGACTGTTCACCGGAGGCCTCGGGGCCCACTACGGGGCCGAGAAGGTCGGAGCGACCGTCCTCCCCACCGGTACCGGGAACACCGAGCGCCAGATCGAGCTCATGCAGGACCTCGGCGTTACCGCCATCGCCTGCACTCCGTCGTACCTCATCCACATGATCGACGTCGCCAGGGAGAAGGGCGTGGACATCAGGAAGGACACCAAGCTCAAGAGGGCATTCCTGGGAGCCGAGCCCTGGACCGAGGGAATGAGGAAGCACATCGAGGATGCCACCGGCATCAAGGCGTACGACATCTACGGGATGTCCGAGATGGCCGGACCCATGTACACCGAGTGCGAGGAGCGCAACGGCATACACATCCCCTGGGACATCATGTACGTGGAGGTCATCGACCCCGAGACCGAGCAGCCCGTCCCCGCCGGACAGAAGGGAGAGCTCGTCGTCACCATGCTGAGAAAGGAGGCGTTCCCCCTCGTCAGGTACAGGGTCAAGGACATCACCAACGTCATACTCGAGCCCTGCAAGTGCGGAAGGACTTCCGTCCGCATCGCCAGGATCACCGGAAGGACCGACGACATGCTGATCATACGCGGAATCAACGTGTTCCCGTCGCAGGTCGAGCACACCCTGCTCCAGATACCCGAGGTCAGCGCATCCTACATGATAATTGTCGATAGGATTAATTCCCTCGACGTCATGACATTACAGGTAGAACTGAAGCCCGAAGCCTTCAGCGACAAGGTCGAGGAGATGACCGCCGTCAAGAAGAGGGTTGAGTACGAGATGAAGAAGTACCTCAACATCGCCGTGAAGGTGGAACTCAAGGAACCGGGATCGCTTCCGAGGTTCGAGGGCAAATCCAAGAGGGTCATCGACAGGAGGACTTACGAATGAGCACCATCACACAGCTTTCGATATTCATCAACAACGAACCCGGCGCGATCGCCAACATCTCGAAGACGCTGAAGGAGGCCAACATCAACCTGAAGGCCTTCAACATCGCCGAGGGATCCGGATTCGGTGTGCTCAGGGCGATAGCGGACAAGCCCAAGGACGCGGCTGACAAGCTGAAGAAGCAGAACATCATCGTGAAGCTCACGGACGTCATCGCCGTCCCCATGGTCGACCAGCCCGGTTCGATCTACGAGGTCAGCAAGGTCTTCGGCGACGAGAACATCAACATCGAGTACGCCTACGCCTACGCCGGACCGAAAGGAGCGGCTGTATTCTTCAGAGTCGACGACACCGCGGCTGATGCACGACTTTCTGTGCAGCGACCCCAGCGAGATGCACTATGAACTGCTGGCTGAGCGGTCACGGTACTTCAAGGAGGATCCGAAGGGGGTAAGTGAAATGTGCAGGGCGATGGAAGATATGC
>JAFPVN010000100.1 GCA_017395275.1 Candidatus Methanomethylophilaceae archaeon
GAATGCTCCTTCGCGACCGATTCCATGAACGAGAATATCTCCCTGATGTCGTACTTCAGGATGATCCTGCAGTCCATGTACATCTCGTAATAGCCTGGGATCATATTCACGCTGCCGCAGTTGGCGGAGGCCTTCGTGGGTTCGAAGGTGGACCTGTCGGGTCTGAATATGGGATCGGAATCTGGATACCTCTGCTCCAGTCTGGAGAGGAGGTCTGACATGAACTCTATCGATGCGCGGTAGGCGTTGATCCCCTTGTCGGGTGTGGAACCGTGGGTCTGCTTGCCGGTGACGGCGACCTTCACCCACATGATCTGCTTCTCGCTGACGTCCACCATCGCCCCTCCGGGCGCTCCCCAGTCGGGGACGATTATGAAGTCGTCTTCGGAGAAGAGTCCTGAATCGATCAGATGCCTCACACCGCAGACGCTTCCGGATTCCTCGTCGCCGACGAATGCCACACCCAGCGACATCCCCTCGAAGGGGAGTTGGGTGATGACATTGGATGCCACAGCTACGCCTATCAGCGACTGTCCGTTGTCCTCGGTCCCGCGGCCGTATATCCTGCCGTCCTTCACTACGGGTTGGAAGGGAGGGTTCTCCCAGTCGTCGAGGTCTCCCGGGGGCACGGTGTCCATGTGGGTGACGAACCATACCGTTCCTCTCTTCTTACCCTTCTTCCTCGCGACGATGTTGGCGCGCATCGTTCCGGGGTATTCGGGGTCCTCGGTGTCGTACCTCTCGACAGTGTCGAAACCTGTCAGATAGTTTTGGATGAAATCAGCTCTGGCACATTCCCCGGAACCGCCGTTCACGGGTGCGATGGCTGGTATGGAGATCATGCCGCACATCTTCGAGACGGCATCGTCCGTACGGTCCTCCACCGATCTGATGATGTCCTCGAGCTGCATGGACGTGAATCAAAAAAGGGTGTAATAACCCTTGCCGTCAAGGCAAGGGGTTTGTTGTTTCACTCGCGGCGGACGATCATCGTGACCGCGTTACCTCCGCCGAGGCAGAGGGTGGCGCATCCGACCTCCTTCTGACGGTCCTCGAGGGCGTACAGGAGGGTGGTCATGACACGTGCTCCGGAGCATCCGATGGGGTGTCCGAGGGCGACGGCTCCGCCGTTGACGTTGAATATCTCGTCGGGGACGTTGAGGGTCTTCTTGACCGCGCAGGAAGCGGAAGCGAAGGCCTCGTTGTGCTCGAACAGGTCGATGTCGTCGATGGTCATGCCGGCCTTCTTGAGAACGTGCTGGGTGGTCGGGATGGGGGCCTCCATGATGTACTCGGGCTGGACTCCCCTCTCGCCGTATGCGACGATGGATGCCATGGGCTTGAGGCTGTGCTCCTCTGCAAACTTCCTCGAGCAGACGACCAATGCGGATGCACCGTCGCTGACCTGCGAGGAGTTCCCTGCGGTGACGATACCGTCCTTCTTGAAGACGGGCTTGAGTTTTGCCAATGCCTCCATGGTGGAATCGGCCCTGACACCCTCGTCGGTGTCGACTACGACATCTCCCTTCTTGGTGGAGATGGTGTAGGGGACGATCTCCTTCTTGAACTTCCCCTCGCTGATGGCCTTGGCAGCCTTGAGATGAGATTCCAGCGAGAGCTGGTCGGCGTCCTCCCTGGAGACGTTGAACCTCTCTGCGACGATCTCCCCGGTGAATCCCATGTGCATGTCGTTGAAGATGTCCCACAATCCGTCGTGTACAAGAGAATCAACGACCTTCTGGTCGTTCATCCTGTATCCCCACCTTGCGCCGGGCATGAGGTAGGGGGCGTTGGACATGCTCTCCATTCCTCCGGTCATGATGCACTGGTACTCGCCTGCCTTGATCGCGTCGGCGGCCATCATCATGGATTTCAATCCAGATCCGCAGACACCGTTGATTGTGAACGAACCTATCTCCACCGGAAGGCCTCCGCCCACGGCGGCCTGCCTCGCGGGGTTCTGTCCGAGTCCTGCTGAGAGGACGTTTCCGAAGAGACACTCGTCGATGTCCTTGGGTTCGAGGTTTGCTCTCTTGAGCGCTTCCTTCACTACGTGCGCTCCGAGAGCGGTCGCTTTCTCGGTGGCCAAGGCCTTACCGAACTTTCCGATGGCTGTCCTGGTTGCACTGACAATTACGACGTCTTCCATTTAAGTACACCCTTAATAAGGGGACTATTGGAGTAGCTATATAATATTGTCGATTATTGAATACGACTATTGACGAATTCGCAGGGCTGCTCCAGACCCATCCTCTTGAGGGGTTTGGACAGATGTCTCCTCGCCGCGGTGGGGGGTTCGTACCATCCGGGGACGATCCATCTCGTTCTCTCCTCGGTGCCGAATTCCTTGGTCTTCGTGTGGCAGGCCCTGCATCTGAATCCCTGATCCTTTCCTCTGGAGGTCATCCTCTTCCCGCAGACGGGACATCTCGGATTGGATGTCTTTTGGATATCTGGCACTATGCTTATCACATGCAATTTTTCAACATTCAGGGTGGCGGGTTCCTCCCTGAACTCGCCCATGACCTCGATGAAATCGCCGGGTATCAGACGATCGAACGCGTATCTGAACTCCTTGGAAGGTTCGTACGCTCCACAAGTCACGATACCACATTTTGTCTCGATGTCGATGAATGTGTGGCCGCCCTTGATGTGCCTCGCATTCGACACCACCTTCCCCTGGACGAGATACGACGCGTTCGGTCTCATCTCCTCGTATTGAGTGATGATGTGATCGTCGGTCCCCTGATTCGTGAGGAAGATCACCCAACGGTATTTCCTTTCGGATTTTATCATGAAGGATGCTGGAATGAGATCCTCCATGTCATCCCCTCTTAATCCATACAACACCGGACATGGGGTCGCCGGAACCATGGCGACCTTATGAGTTCTTTCTTCCCAACTGTTGAATGTCGTCTCGTAGGTGAAGTCCATCTCCCTGATCGTTGAAGGTTCCACATATCTCTCGGTACCCCACTTGTCGGGCATCCTGTATGCCAATAATTCATAGGTGTAGTCATCGGGACACCACGATAATCCGCAGGTCGCTCCGATCAGTCCCCTTCCGCAGCCGATTGTGAATATCGATGCTTTGATCTTTTTCAGTTCATCGAGTACATCGTCCACCTTCATTATCGTGAACAATCCTCTGAAGTAGAACGATTCGTCGGGACGTTCGTCGCTGATGAACAATCCAGGATCCGCATCCGATTCGTGATATCTGTTCACCAAAGGGATCAGTCTCGAAAGGACCTTGTCCCTGTCGTATTCGAAATCATCCGATTCATCGAAGCAGAACAGTTCCTTCCCGTCGATCTCTCCGATGAGATGTCTCTGACCCCTACCCTTCCCGAATCTCATGACCAAGGATCCGTTTCCTCTGGTCTTCCAAGGTACAGCGGGATTGAGACGTATGAGTCTCGGATTCCCGATGAGATCAAAATCAGATGACAGTTCGCGGATTATCTCCGTCGCGAGGAATGTAGTACAATTCCCCCTCATTGAATCGGTGTCATCGACAGCTACGAACATCTTGGATGGGAATCGATATCGGATATTTGATAATCTCCTCTTTTTCAAGAATTATAATCGGCGATATCCCCTACCCCTCCATTTCCGATGGAACACGTTTTCACGGAATCGTCTCCGAAGATGATGATTAGATGATCGAAAAAATGATGGAAAATCAATAGAATGTAATCTAATCAATCAAAAATTGATTGAAATGATATTGGAACATCAGTTGGCGGGTTCGCCGATGATGTAGAGGAAACCGATCATTCCTGCAATGATCGCGAGACTGAGAATGACAGAGAACCATCCGGGGTGCTTCATCTTATTCCACCTTTGTGAATCCAGATAACAATGTTGTTCTTAAAGGTTATCGGTCGATTTTCCTTTCATAAAAAATTCCGAACACCATATCTTTATACTCGATGAAGCATCATCGGAAATACCTCTTTGACCGATGCAAAGAGGGAGGACTGAAGAACATGGCGAATTCGATATTCGATCAATACACCAAGAAGAGATTAGTGATCACAAAGAATAAGAAGGTTCTTCAGACCACCTACGTTCCCAATGCCCTTCCCCACAGGGTTGAGCAGATCGATCACATCGCAGCCATCGCTTCTGCAGCATTGAACGGCGACCAACCTTCCAACATCATGATCTACGGGAAGACGGGAACCGGAAAGACTGCCGTCCTCAATTACATCGGCAATGAGTTGAAGAAAGCGGATGAGTACGAGGAGAGATGCAAGTACATCTATGTGAACTGCGAAGTTGTCGATACTCCTTACAGTGTTCTGTACAATATAGGGAATCAGATCATCGTAGAGGACAGCAGGAGGATCCCTTTCACCGGATGGAGCTTCGAGAAGGTGTACTACGAGATAGTCAACTATCTCAATACGATGAACAAGGTATTCCTTGTCGTTCTCGATGAGGTCGACAGACTGATCGACAAGAAAGGAGACAACGTCTTCTATTTCCTTGCGAAGATCAATGAGAATCTGAAATCATCAAAGGTCTCTCTCATCGGAATATCGAACAACATGAACTTCATGAATGTCCTCGAACCGAAGGCAAGATCGAGGATGGGCGGGGAGAGCATCATTTTCCCTCCTTACACCAAAGAGGAATTGGAAGACATTCTCAGAGAGAGGGTGAAGGAAGCCTTCGATAACGATGTGATAGATGATTCCGTCATATCATATTGTTCTGCTATCGCAGCGAAGAGCGACGGAGATGCTAGGGTCGCTATCGATCTCCTGAAGACCGCTGCAGATATTGCGGAAAGGAACGGAGATTCCATCGTCACCGAAGCTCATGTGAAATCAGCAAAGAACAGTCTCGAGTTCAATCTCATTTCGGAAGCGATCAAGACCTTACCTTCACATGAGAAGATCGTTCTGATTAGTATAATCAAGAATCATGATGCAGGGATCAACAACATGACCACCGGTGATGTCTACAAGACATACACATCCATCTGCAACACGATAGGTGTGACTCCACTAACTCAGAGGAGGGTCGGGGACCTCATCAACGAATTAGATACATATGGTATCGTCACGGCATCGGTATGTTCCTTCGGACGTGCCGGAAGGACCAAGGTCATCGATCTCACCATAGACAAATCGATCATCAATGAATTCAAGAACACCAATTCGATTTTCAAGATGATCGATGCCGTCAAGCCTCCGAAGCAGACGCATCTCATCTGATTTTCTGCGGAAAGTGTTCCATCGGAAATGGAGGGGTAGGGGTAATCTTCCTATCAATAATTCTTCTCAATCTTGTTTTTTTGATACAATTTAAAGTTCATTTAAAGTTCAAAAATAAAAATAAAAATGGACTTTAAATGGTTTTTATTATCCGTAATACGGGATGTGGAGCCTCTCGATCATCTCGTTGGACCTGTTCCTGAGGGTGACCTCGGTGACGCAGGACACGCGGGAGATGTCCTTCTGCGTCCTGCGTTCGTTGCACATCTGCGATGAAAGGTATATCGCGGCTGCGGCGATCCCCATGGGCCCCTTCCCTGATGTAAGGCCTTCCCTCTCGAACTCCTCGAGGAGGTCCATCGCGTTCTTCTGGCACTTCGCACTGAGCTTCAGTTCGGAGCAGAATCTGGAGATGTAGTCCTGGGGTCTGGTGAACATCAGCTTCAGTCTGAGGGAGCGTGCCACGAACCTGTAGGCGCGGCCGAGGTCGGTGGATCCGATGCGGGATTCCGAAGTTATCTCCTTCAGCGTCCTGGGGACGCTGTGGGTCCTGCAGGAGATGTAGATGCAGGCGGCCGAGATCAGACGGATGGACCTTCCGCGGACCAGACCCTTCTTCATCGTCTTCCTGTACAGCACGGCGGAATCCTCGCATATGTTGTCCGGGAGGGATAGGGACGCGCACATCTTCTTGATCTCCGTGAACGCGGCGGCCAGTCCCCTGTCCACGGCGTTGGAGATGCGCACATTCCTCTGGATGGTCTTGAGTCTCTGGAACTTGTACCTGTCCTTCGGATCCAGCGGCTTCCCGTTGCAGTCCCTGCCGATCATGGAGATGCCGGTGGAGAGTCCCTTGTCGTGGCGGAGCTTGTCCACGGGGGATGTGTGCACCCTGTCCTTGCCCTCGTATGTGGGTTCGGGACGCATGTCGATGAACATCTCCTCGAGGATGCATCCGCATCTCGTGCAGTACTTCTCCCCCCTGCCGTAGTCGGTGGAGAAGTGCATCCCGCCGCAGTCGGGGCAGGTCTCGGTCATGGACACGGCCATCCCGGCGGATTCGGATGTCATTCCGCCGCCTCCCCGAGCAGGAGTGCCCTGAGCTCCTCGATGGGGAGCATGCCCTCCTCGACCTCTGCGACCCCGTAGAGGTCGGCCAGATCGTACCATCTCTTCGCCATCTTCTTGTTCCTCCTCGTGCGGTCCCCTCTCTCGCACATCTCGCTGAGCCTCATCAGGGAGCTGCGCTGGTTGGTCGCGGCGGCGTATATCTGCCTCTGGTAGTCGGTGGATTCCTCCTCGAAGTCCTCCATCATCAGCAGCTGGGCCATGTTGGATCCGGACTCCTTGTTGCCCTTCTCGGACGCCCTGTGGTACCACTCGATGGCCTGCAGGCGGGACCTGGGGACTCCGTCGCCGTTCTCGTACCTGGCGGCGAGGTCGGTCATCGCGGACACCGATCCCTTCTTCGCGGATGATATGAGCCAGAAGACCGCTTCGTCCCTGAATCCCGATGCCTTAGCCATCTCGTAGAGGCGGTACATCGCGAAGGCGTTCCTGTCCTTGGCGGCCTCCTTGTAGTACTTCCTCGCCTTGCGGACGTCCTTCTTCACGGCGATGCCGTTCTCGTAGAACCTGCCGATGTTGGCGAGTCCCACGTCCCTCTTGTCGCCGCAGTCGCAGAGCCTCTCGTAGAGCTCGAGGGCCTTCTCGGGGGATTCCCTGACGTAGGTCCCGGACTCGTAGTGCTTCGCCATCTCGATCATGCATTTGGGCTCGTTCTTGGCGCATCCCTGCATGAACCAGTACACCGACTCGGCGGGGGACCTGATCTCCTCGATGTCGGCGTACCATTTCCCGAGGTAGAACGCGCTCTCGTGGAAACCGTTCTTGAACGATTTCTTCAGATAGCCTACGGCCTTATGCGCGTCGGGCCTCTCGGATACCCCTTTGAGAGCGAGGAAGGCCAGCCTGAACTGGCAGGTCGGGTGGTTCTCCGCGTCCCCCCTTCCGTACCACGACTCGGCGGCGTAGAGGTCCTTGGGCGCCCCGTATCCGTACTCGAATGCCCTTCCCACCAGACCTATGCCGGTGACGTTGCCCATGTCCGCGGCCTTGGAGTAGCACTCGAAGGCCTTGGTGGTATCGTGCTGGCCGTTCTTGGGCTCGTCGTAGAGGAATCCCAGCTGGATGTACGCTTCGGATTTCCCCTTCTCCGCCGCCTTCTCGAAGAGATCGATCTCGGTCGGCGTGTCCCCCTCCCTTCCGGAGATGTCGATGCACATCATGGCGGCATCGTAGAGGGCGGTCGGTTCGTTGGTCTGGTCGAGGAGCATCGCCGCCCTCTTCCTGGCCTCGTCCGCATCCCCGTTCTGGTGGGCGACTCTGATGAGGCTCAGGGTGGCAAGGTCCAGTCCCTGGTCGGAGCACTCGATTATCCTCTGCCTCCTCGCCTCCATCTCATCGGCGTCGTCCGTTTCGGAGGCGCAGATGCTGCTGATGAGGAAGGTGGCCAGCACGCTGCCGTTCTTCGCGGCGGATTCCAGGAGGGAGACCGCCATATCCTGGTCCACTTCGACGCCGTGTCCGAAGTAGTAGATGTTGGCCAGATCCTCCATGGCCTGGACGTTACCCATGTCGACGGCCCTGGTGAGGAGCTCGAGTCCCCTCTCGGTGTTCTGCCTGACGCCGTCCCCCGTCATGTAGAGAGTCCCCAGACGCGCGGTGGCATCCATGTTGCCCATCTCCGATGACCTTACGATCAGCTGGAACCCCTTGGACTTGTCCATCTCGGTGCCGGAACCGTAGTAGTAGCAGAGGCCCAGCTCCATCAGGGCCTCGGGATCCTCGGATTCTGCGGCATGCCTGTAGCATTCGAACGCGGCCTTGCAGTCCTCCTTGAGGACACAGCCGTTCTCGTAGATCCTGCCCATGTCCAAAAGGTCCTCGGTCCTGCACCCGACGGACGATTTCTGGTATCTCTCGAACGCTTCGAAAACTTCCTGATCCATCTTCATTCCCCCATACCTCCTTTCATGTTCGTGCTCTCCCCGTCTACCATAAAAACAACCTACCAATCGCGTACAATATAGGGTAGGGAGTGATAGTATATTAACAAATGTTTGTAAAGTTAGTAAAGTATGTAAAGTTTGAAAAGAGGGACAAGGCGGGCGGAGGCAGTGAAAACGAATGAGCCAGATGTCGAAATCACATCGACTTTCGGAAGCGGTCCGTGATCAGGATCGGCGGTCTTCGAGAAGCCAATCCGTGACGGTCATGATCCTGATTCCGTCGATGTCATCGAGGAGGAAACGGTCGTAGGTGATCACGTATTTCGGATAGTTGTCCCCGATCGCTCTCAGCGGTTTCAGCTCCCTCTCGCGGGTCTTCTTGTCAGAGATGTCGGTGGAGACCTGGAAGTAGGACGGGGTGCCGTTGGCATCCGCGATGAAGTCCACCTCCTTATCGTTCATGGAGCAGATGTCGACGGTATCGTATCTGCGCCTGAGCTCGTTGTAGACGATGTTCTCCAGTATTCCGTCGATGTCCTCCTCCTTGAAGGAGCACAGCCTGTTCCTCATCCCGAGGTCCGTGGCGTACAGCTTGTCATGGGTGGAGAGGATGTCCTTCGTCTCCGCATCGATCCTTCCGGGGCGTGAGACGAGATGCGCCTCTTCCATGTATCCCAGATAGTTCTCGACGGAAACATGACTCATCTTCTGGCCTTTGCTGGTGAGGTAACCGGCGATGTTCCTCGTCGAGATCCTGTTCCCGATGTTCAGCATGGTGAACCTGATGATGTTGGACAGAACGGCGGCATCGCGGATCTGGTGCCTCTCCACGATATCCTTGATGTAGACCGTCTGATATGCGAAATCGATCGCGCCTCCGACCAGCTGCTTCGCGTTGGCGTTCAGAAGCATCGCTATGGCCGGCAGCCCTCCGTATCTAATATACTCGCCGAACAGCCTCCCGGTGTCGTCCCCTCCGCGGAACCTCACGTATTCGGAGAACGAGAGGGGGAGGATCTCGATGTCGATCCCTCTTCCGGACAGTTTCGAAGACATTTCCGACGACAGGAGCCTGGAGTTGGAACCGGTGATGTACACGTCCGCACCCTTGGCGTAGAAGGAGGATACCGACACATCCCATCTTTCCACGTTCTGGACCTCGTCCAGCAGGATGTAGCTCCCCTGTCTTACCTTCAGACGGGATTCCACGTACCTTGTGAGCCCGGTATGGTCCTGGGGCTTATCCTCCGGATCCACATCGAAGTCGATGTAGAGGATCCTGTCCTCCCCGATGCCTGAATCGATCAGGCGTCTCAGGAACATCTTCATGATGGAGGATTTCCCGCACCTCCTGATGCCCGTCAGCACCTTGACGAAACGTGTGTCCCTGCTCATCCACAGTTTGTCAAGATAGTGGTCGCGGGGGATGAGATCCCATTCTTCGGAAAGGTCCATATTGTAAAGTATAGTTAACAAGTATTTAAATTAAAAGGTAAAATGTAAATTATAGTTTACAAAATCGGTATTTTTCGGGACGGAAATCCGTTATATACTGTGAGACGTTGTCAGACAACGATATGACGGTGGGCGAGAGGATTACCATCCGCATCTCCGAGGAGCAGCTGAGGCTTGTCCAGGACATGATCGACAGCGGACGCTCGGAATCCATCTCCGACGTGATACGCGCGGCGCTGGAGGAGTACCTCTCGAGATTCTATTCCCCCGAGAACGTCAGGAAACTGACCGTCGATCTCCCCAAGGGAAGCGTCATGGAGCTGGAATCGCTGATAAAGGACGGCGACGCGGTGTCCATCGACGATGCGATAAGGGATGCCGTCCGCGAGTACACCCGCGAGCGCACCCGCATGAGACTGGGATGATCAGAGCGCCCCTCTCTTGCCCTGTATCTTCTTGACGGCGTCGTTGAACACGCCCATGATCACGTTGTACTCGTACCTGGTGACCACCGCACGACCCATCATCCTTCTGAACAACACCTCGGTGTCGTGCCTCCTGTGTTCCGGATAATCGCCTTCGATCATCAGCTGGTTGAAGGATTCGAACAGCAGGTCCTTGTTGTGCTCGTTCATCTTGGCGGGCTCGTTCAGCTTGCCGTCGAAGAGCTCGTACATCACGATCGTCGCAGCGTGGGAGAGGTTCAGAATCGGGTACTCCTCGTTGGTCGGTATGGTGACGAGGAGGTCGCACTTCTCCAGTTCCTCCTGGAGGAGGCCGATGTCCTCGCGTCCGAAGAGGATGGCTATGGGCTCCTCGTAATCCTTCACCTTCTCGGCGAACTGTCTCACGGGAAGCGGGACTCTGGCACAGTTCTTGTCCCCGTACGTGATGACCCCGCTGGTGCCGACGACGAGGGTGCATCCCTCGACGGCCTCGCGTATGGTGTCCACTATCTCCGCATCGTCGAGTATGTCGGATCCGTGCTTCGCTCTCCTGTAGGCGTCGTCCCCTATGGGGCAGGGGTTGACCAAGACCAGATCGTCCAGGCCGAAGTTGGCCATGGACCTCGCGATGGCGCCGACGTTCCCCTCGAACTTGGGGCCTACTACCACTATGCGGATGTGGGGCATGATTGGTCGGTATGTCGGCAGACTTTATAAGATGATTATATGATGCGCATGCGTGAGCATTCCCAAGGATCATCCCAGGTACAGGTCCCTCATGGTGAGGGAGAGGTTGGCAGAGGCCGTCGAGAGCGGATTGGTGAACCCGACCGGGCTCATCTCCCACGGAAGGGGGGAGGCGTTCGACTATCTCATGGGAGAGAGGTCGCTGGAGCCTTCTCTTAGAGCGGAGAGGGCGGCAGCGGCGTTCCTGCTGAGAGCGAGGAACCCCGTCGTGTGCGTGAACGGGAACGCGGCCGCGTTGGATGCGAAGAACCTGATCGCGTTGGGGGAGAGGATCCCCGCGAAGGTCGAGGTGAACATATTCCACCGCACCGAGGAGAGGATGGAGCTTCTGATCGATTATCTGGAGAAGCAGGGCGGGAAGGACGTTCTTGGAAGGAACCCCGATGCAAGGATCCCCGGACTGACCTCGGACCGTGCGCTGTGTACGAAGGAGGGGATCTTCGACTGCGATGTCATCGTCGTGCCCATAGAGGACGGTGACAGGGCTGAAGCTTTGGTGGCGATGGGGAAGATCGTGATCTCCATAGACCTGAATCCCCTGTCGAGGACATCGAAGACCGCGTCCGTCTCCATATCGGATGAGATGACCCGCGCGCTGGAGAACATAATGAGGAACATCGACGACCTCAGGGGCAAGGATGCCGAGATCGATTCCGTAATCAAAGGATACGACAACAAGGCGAACCGCATGGCGATGATAGACTGCATTTGCGAGTCGCTTCACAAGGAGGCCTGAACATGGTAGACAAGGAGCTGTTGGAGAAGGGGACGCTGAGGCTCAGATGGGCAGAGGCGCACATGCCCGTGCTCGCTGCAGTAAGGGAGCGTTTCAAGAAGGAGAAGCCGCTGAAGGGACTGAAGGTCGGGATGGCGCTGCACACGGAGGCCAAGACCGGCATCCTGGCAGTCACGATCGCGGAAGCGGGAGCGGAGGTCAGGTTGGCTTCATGCAACCCTCTCTCCACGGACGATTCCGTAGCGCTGGCACTTAGAGAGAACTACGGCCTGAAGGTCTACGCCAAGAAGGGCGAGACCTCCGAGGAGTACTACCAGAACCTCAACAGCGTCCTCGATATGAAGCCCGACTACATAATCGACGACGGCGCAGATTTAATTACAATGGTGCACACCAGCAGGAAGGATGTGCTCGATAACATCAAAGGGGCAAACGAGGAGACCACCACAGGAGTCATCCGCCTGAGGGCGATGGCCAACGACGGCGTCCTGAAGTTCCCTGTGATGGCCGTCAACGACTCGAAGATGAAGTTCCTGTTCGACAACAGGTACGGTACCGGTCAGTCCGCCTTCGACGGATGGATGACCGCCACCAACCTCATGGTAAGCGGAAAGAACCTCGTCGTGGCAGGATACGGATGGTGCGGTAAGGGCGTTGCAATGAGGGCAAAGGGCCTCGGAGCCAACGTCACAGTGACCGAGGTGGACCCGATACGCGCCATAGAGGCGAAGATGGACGGATTCCAGGTAAAGAGGATGGTGGACGCCGTCAAGACCGCGGAGATCCTCATCACCGTCACCGGATGCAAGGACATCGTCAGGAAGGAGCACCTCGAGGTAATGAGGGACGGCTGCATAATGGGTAACGTAGGGCACTTCGACAACGAGATCAGCAAGCCCGCTCTGAATGAATTATCCAAGGGACGCACCCGCGTCAGGGAGTTCGTCGATGAATACGAGATGAAGGACGGAAGGAAGCTCTACCTCATCTCCGACGGAAGGCTGATGAACCTCGCGGCCGGACAGGGGCACCCCGCCGAGATCATGGACATGTCGTTCGCCGTGCAGGCGCTGGGTCTTGAGTACATGGTGAAGAACCACGCCTCCATGGATGCTAAGGTGTATACAGCGCCCGATTCCCTGGACTACGAGATCGCCAGGACCAAGCTCGCCGCCATGGACGTCACGATCGACGATCTCACCGAGGAGCAGAGGGCGTACATCACCGGATGGCAAGAGGGAACGTAAATGGAGCCGTTCCTGTCGGTGTACGGGCACGTGGCGGTGGATCAGATATGCACCGTCAGGAAGTTCCCCCGCGACAACACCACCGAGGACGTCCTCACGAAGACCACAGCCCTCGGAGGGACGGGACCCAACATCGCCGTGCACGCGGCGAGACTGGGAGTACCCACCGCCATATGCGCGTTCGTGGGGAACGACTTCCCGCAGCACTTCGAAAAATTCATTTCAGACTCGGGACTCATAATGGACGAGTTCGTGAGGGTCGACGGATACGACACTTCGCAGTGCACGCTGGTCACCGACAGCGAGAATGTGTTGAAGGCGCTGTTCTACCAGGGCCCGCAGGGATGCGCGTCCGAGCTGGGCATAAGACTGGTGAAGAACGCCTCCAAGTCCAAGTACACCCACTTCTGCACCGGCGAGCCGAAGTATTACATCGACCTGATGAGGGACATCCCCGGAAGGATATCGCTGGATCCGGCTCAGGAGATACACAGGATCTGGAACCCGGACCTGCTGGGATCGGCGATGAAGGACACCGATTACATCTTCGGGAACAACTTCGAGTTCGAATCCATTTTGAAATATCTGAAGGCGGAGAGGCTGGATGACATCGACCTCCCGCTCGTGGTATGCACTTATGGAGAGAAGGGATCCGAGGCCGTCATAGACGGGGAGAGGTTCCACATCCCCACCGTCAAGGCGGATAAGGTCGTGGACGCCATAGGCGCCGGGGACTCCTACCGCGCCGGGTTCTACGCGGGACTGTATCACGGATACGACATCCACGAATCCTTGGTGATAGCGTCGTCGATGTCATCCTTCGTGGTGGAGCAGGTCGGTGCGATGACAGCGGATCCCGGTTGGGAGAAGGTCCTTGAACGCGCCGAACCGTACCTCAGGGAGATATGACCATGAGGGTCGCTCTCACGGGCACGCCGGGCACCGGGAAGACATCCGTTGCGAAGGTGCTCAGGGAGAGGGGACACGACGTCCTCGACATGACGCAGTTCATCAAGGACAACGGTCTCAGGGAGGAGTACGATGCCGAGCGCGACACGTATTCCGTGGATGTCGAGAGGCTGAACGATGCCCTTTCCGACATGGAGGATTGCATCTTCGAAGGGCATCTGGCACATTTCATGGACGTGGATCTGATAATAGTGATGCGCTGCCATCCCGACGTGCTGGCGGAGCGCCTCAGGGCCCGCGGATACTCCGAATCCAAGGTGAGGGAGAACGTGGAGGCCGAGGTTCTCGATGTGATACTATGCGAGTCCGTGGACTCGGAGATACCCACGTTCGTGATAGATTCCACGTCGGAGACCCCTCGGGAATCCGCCTCGGCCGTAGAAGATATTATGAAAGGGAATACAGATAACCGCATGCCCGGCGACGTCAGCTGGGCGGCAGAGATGGAACAATGGCTCTAGAGAACTACAGGAAGCAGGCGGATCCCTTCATCACGCCTGTGGCGATGAAGCTCAAGAACGTGAATCCGAACGTCATCTCCTGGATAGGTCTCGCACTGGCCTTCGCCGCGGGTACGCTGTTCTATTTCAGCGGATATGAGTACCAGAAGCACTATGAGCTCCTGCTCCTCGGAGCGGTCGTCGTCCTGATCTCGGGTTACTTCGACGCCCTGGACGGGAAGGTGGCCAGGATCTGGAACAAGTGCTCCAAGAAGGGTGACTATCTGGATCATGTGTTCGACAGGTACGCCGACGTGTTCATCATCGGAGGTATCGGTATAAGCGAGTGGTGCAACCCCTACTGGACCCTTGCGGCGATGATCGGTGTTTTGCTGACATCATACATGGGGACGCAGGCCCAGGCCATCGGAGCTCCCAGGCTCTACACCGGAATCCTCGGACGTACGGACCGTCTCATCATGGCGACGATCTTCCCCATCGCGCAGTTCATCTCGGTCCAGTGCTTCGACTTCTACGAGTTCTACGTGGAGTTCGGATGGGGATCCTTCACCGTGACGTGGGTGGAGTTCATGGTCATCTACTTCGCGATCGTCGCCAACATCACCGCGATCCAGAGGGGAATCATCACCTGGAAGAACATGTCCAAGCAGGAGGACGTGTTCGGTACCCAGGAGACCAAGGCCGCATTCGAGGGCGAGATCGTCGGACAGGGCGAGAACACCATGGACGTCAAGGCCGGTGAGCCTGCCGAGACTGCGGAAGCTGCGGCGGAACCCCCAGAAGACAAACAGGAATGATCCGACCGTCCTGACGGTCCGATAACCATTTTTTTTTGCCTTTTTTGTCATCCTTGAGGCTATGCTATCTTCCGAGATCCGTTATCAGTTTTACACTGAAAAATCAATGTAAAAATGATACATTCATGATTGTTCGTTCTGCTGTCTAGGTTTCCCGCTCTTGATCCTGAAGTATGTGAGGGGGTGGTTCATCGTCTCCCTCGCGCACAGGTCGTCGGGCTCGTAGCAGATCCCGTTGGTCTTCATGGTGCCGCATTCCGGCGGGGTGTAGCCCTCGGTGCCGTTCAGCTCGCCGGTGATGTGCTTTATTTGGTAGATCGACTTGGATTCGTCGAAATCCGGGGATTGGGCGAATAGTGCCAGTATTTGCTCCAGGTTCAGTCCTATGGTGTGCAGGAACGACACCAGGGCGAACCTCCCGCTGTGCGGCAGGTTCACCCCGTTCTGCGCGTTCGCCAGCAACGTGCGTATGCACGGCGGGAGGATCTCCGGTTTCAGCTCCCCGGTGAATGTGACGGTGAACTTCGACTTGTTCGCATCGAGGATGTTCCTCAGGCGGTCC
>JAFPVN010000101.1 GCA_017395275.1 Candidatus Methanomethylophilaceae archaeon
GAGAGCTTCATACCCTTCTCCCACGTCATGATGTAGTTGCCGCTCGGTCCCTTGTCCAGCTCCGGGATCAGTCTCTGCAGCAGCCCGGTGGCTCCCCTGAGCCTTATCCCCATGGGGACGCAGAACAGTCTCCACGGGTCGCCCTTGACGTTGTTGGCGGGCTTCTTGTACCTCATGGCGTACACCGCCAGAAGCTGCGATCTCGCACACTCCCCGCGCATCCATTCCGCCTGCTCCCCGAGACGGGGGCTGCGGCTGAAGTGCAGCACATCATCCCCGGAACTCTTCACCTCTATGGGGAACGAATAGTCCCATCTCATGGCTATCAGATCAACGCCGTGGGACCCCGCGGCACGTACGACCATGAACGGGGACCCGATAAGCGTCTCGTATGCGGCGGCCTCGCCGTCGCTGCAGGTCTTCATTATCTTCCTGACCGCCTTCTCGTCGCCTGAGAGGATGTTCTTCAGTTCGCGTTCGTATACGTCTCCGGGTGCTGCCATCGTAAGGTGATGCTCAAAAAGGAATATAAAGCTAAGAGGGGGAGGTCACCGAATCACCCGAATCAGGGGTGATCACTTGTAATACAGCTTGGAATAGGCGGAGATCTCGAAGCCGTCCCGCTTACCCTCGACGTTCACGGTGTTGTCTCCGTAGTACAGTTCGACATAGTTCTCATAGACTACCCCGGAGTGGCTGGTGCCGTTCACGATGCTCTTGTGGCATTCGGAGCCCTCGTACATCTCGGTGGTCTGGAAGATGATCTCGTCCACGTCGGAATAGGAGATCTCGTACTTCTCGAACCTGTTGAGGATCTGGCTGGCCTTGGTGAAAGTGTCGTCTCCACTGTAACTCTCCGTACCCATGGCCAGCGCAAAGGTCTCCCCGTCCTCCAACCCGAGCCTGTAGGTCATGTCGCCATACGTCACGGTACGGAACGGACTGTACAGTGAGGGGACCACCTTCGTCATGGTGAACACTATATCGCCCACGAATCCTTCGCATGTCGATCCGTCCATGGTTATTATGACGTTCTGGTAGCTGACGCTGTAATCCGAGTCGAAGTCAATGACGGTCCCGTCGATGGTCCATATGCCGTCCATCTCATTGTATGGTACCTCTTCAGGGTAATCCTCCGCATCCGTGAAGTCGAAGAACATCAGCTTGAAGTAGTCGGGCCCGAAATCGACCACGAAGTTCTCGTATTCGTTGACCTCAGTCTCCTTGGCGGTGATTATCCCGTTGTCGTTGACCTTCGTGTCGGTGATCTCCAGGGTCTTCTTGGCCTTGGAACCGTCCCCGTTGTCGGCCTCCTCGACGTAACGGTAATAGAGGCCGCTCTTGACCTGGTCGTGATCCAGCTGATCGATTATGCTGAAATCGGAATCCTCGATCACCGGTTTAAGGACGAAGAACGCCGTGGTGAGTCCAGCCGTGGCTACTATCGCAGCGACGATGACAGAGAACAGCCTGGCGTCCATGACCGTGTATGGGCGTGGACGGTTAAATCTTATGCCTTTCCCTCGAGCACGTTCTTGTATCCTATGGGCATGACCTTCAGGAACCTGCCGACCGAATTGTGCCAGTCATCGAGGATCTCCTTCGCCTTCCTGCTGCCCGTGTACCTGAGGTGATCCTCCAGGATGCGTCTCAGACGATCCCTGTCTTCCTCGGATTCCACCAGCTGCAGCTCGACCATGTCCATGTTGCAGTGCCTGTCGAAATCACCGGAGTCGTTGAGCACGTAGGCTATCCCCGCCGACATACCCGCGGCGAAGTTCCTGCCCACATCCCCGAGGATGACGGTGCATCCGCCGGTCATGTACTCGCAGCAGTGGTCCCCGGCTCCCTCTGCGACAGCGATTGCCCCGCTGTTCCTGACGCAGAACCTCTCGCCGACGGAACCGGCTATGTACACCTCTCCGGATGTCGCGCCGTAGAGCACGGTATTCCCCGCGATCACGTTGGGTTCGGGTATGCGTTCCCTGTGATGGATCACGATCCTCCCTCCGGACAATCCCTTGCCGACGAAGTCGTTGGCCTGTCCGATCAGCTCGAAGGTTATGCCCTTGCAGAGGAACGCCCCGAAGCTCTGCCCGGCCGTGCCCGTGAATGTCACGTTGACGGAACCGTCCTCCAGGTCCAGCCCCTCCTTGATTATGGTGCCGGAGAGCATGGTGCCCACCGAACGGTCCACGTTGATTATGCTGTAGTTGAGGTCCACACTCCTGCCGGACTCCACCGAGTGCATCGCATCGGCGATGATCCTCCTGTCGAGGACGTCCTTGGTCATGTCCTCCTGGCCGGCGGTGCGGGACCTGTCCCCGTCCACGGGGACCAGCAGCCTGGAGATGTCCACGCTGTCGGACCTCCTGCCCTCGGCCTTCCTGCGGACTATCATGTCGGAACGCCCGACCGCCTCCGCCAGGGACCTGAATCCCAGCGCCGAGAGGTGTCTCCTCACGTCCTCTGCCACGAACCGCAGGTAGTTGCGGATGTCGTCGGGACATCCCCTGAACTTCGCCCTGTTGATGGGGTCCTGAGTGGCTATCCCCGCGGGACATGTGTTGGTCTGGCACTTGCGGCACATCATGCATCCCATGGAAACCAGCAGCGACGTCGCGAACCCGAACTCCTCCGCGCCGAGCAGTGCGGCGATGACGATGTCCCTCCCGGTCCTGAGCTGCCCGTCCACCTGCAGCCTCACCCTTCCCCTGAGCCCGTTCAGCATCAGGGTCTGCTGCGTCTCCGCCAGTCCAACCTCCCAGGGCATCCCCGCGTACCTCAGCGAGGACAGGGGGCTCGCCCCGGTGCCTCCGTCGGCCCCGGATACGAGTATGGTGTCCGCCCCGGCCTTGGCGACCCCGGCGGCGATGGTGCCTATTCCCGCAGTGGATACGAGCTTCACGCTGACCCTCACGCCGGGGTTGATGCATTTGAGGTCGAAGATGAGCTGCTTGAGGTCCTCGATGGAATAGATGTCGTGATGCGGCGGAGGGGATATCAGCGTGATGCCGGGTATGCAGTGCCTCATGGCAGCTATGGTCGCATCCACCTTATGGGAAAGCAGCTGCCCTCCCTCCCCGGGTTTGGCCCCCTGGGCAACCTTGATCTGGATCTCCTCCGCGCTGACGAGGTACTCCGCCGTGACTCCGAACCTTCCCGACGCGACCTGCTTCACCTTCGAGCATATGTCGCGGACGTCCCTGTTCCTCGCCCTCTCGGGGTCCTCCCCGCCCTCGCCGGTGTTGCTCATGGCACCTATGGAGTTCATAGCCTCGGCGATGGTCTCGTGGGCCTCCTTGCTGATGGCTCCGAATGATATGCCCTCGGCCACGAACCTCCTCATTATGCTCTCGGCGGGTTCCACGTCCTTCAGCGGCACGGGCGTCCCTTCCCTCAGGTCCATGACGTCCCTGACGAACAGGTGTCCCGAATCGACGGAATCGGCGAACCTGCCGTATGCCCCGGAGTCGTTGTTGGATGCGGCCTCCCTCAGCGCCCTCACGTTGGCGGGCGCCCAGGAATGCCTCTCCCCTCCCTTGCGGTAGGAGTAGAATCCCGTGTCGGGGAGGATGCCTCCGTTGGCGATCGCGTCCCTGTGGGCCGCCACAGCGTCCTGCCTGATGTCCGCCAGGGACATCCCTCCGACGCTGGAGGGCGTGCCTCCCATGTACCTGTCGCATACCTCCTTCGATATGCCCACGGCCTCGAACAGCATGCATCCCCTGTAGGAGCGTATGGTCGCTATTCCCATCTTGGACATTATCTTGAGCAGTCCCTTCTCTGCCGCGCGTATGTAGTTCCTCTCGGCGGTATCCACATCTATCTTGATGTCTGGCTCATTGCCGGTCTCCCTGTCTATGACGGCGAAGGCCATGTAGGGGTTGATGACATTGGCGCCGTATCCGAACAGCAGGGCGAAGTGCATTGTCTCCCTGGGCTCCCCGGATTCGACGATGATGTCGGTCTGCAGGCGGAGCTTCTCCGCCAGCAGGTGCTGGTGCACCGCCGACACGGCGAGCACCGACGGTATGGGGATGTGCGTGGAATCCGTTCCCCTGTCCGAAAGGATGATGTAGGAACCTCCCTCCTTCACGGCGGCGTCCGCCATCCTGCAGATGCGGTCGAGTGCCTCCTCCAGGGATTCCCCCTCGGTGAACAGCATCGGGATGACCGAGGTCCTGAATCCCCTGTAGCGCAGGTTCTTCAGAAGGTCCAATTCCCTGTTGGTGATTATCGGATGCCTCACCTTGACGATCCTGCAGTTCTCAGGCGAGGGCATGAGCATGTTGCGGTGTATCGATCCGATGTAACCCGTCAGCGTCATGACCAGCTCCTCCCTTATGGGATCGATGGGAGGATTGGTGACCTGCGCGAACGCCTGCCTGAAGTAGCTGAACAGGCGCTGGCGCGAATCGGACATGATCGGCAGGGCGGAATCGTATCCCGTGGAACCGACCGGTTCCTTGGACTGGAGCATCATGGGGACGATCACCCTGTTGACCTCCTCAACGGAATAGCCGAACTCCGCC
>JAFPVN010000007.1 GCA_017395275.1 Candidatus Methanomethylophilaceae archaeon
GGGCATGATCTCCACGAGTATCACCAATCCGACGATGACGCCTATCCCCAGTTTCACCGAGAACACGTAGGCGTCCCTCATGCGGTCCATGTCTCCCTGTCCGTACGCCGACGACGCCACCGCCACCAATGCCGATTCTATGGCTATGGCGGGGACCACCATTATGTACACTATCGCATCGGGCGTGGAGAATATCGTGAGTCCCTCCGAACCCGCGCAGATTATGATGATCATGTTCAGTACTGCGTCCATGCCGTAGATGACCACGAACTCCAGCATCTGGGGGATTCCCGCCTTGCCTATCTCCCTCATGTGGCCGCCGTTCATGCGTATCGAGGAACGCCCGAAGGAGAGATAGGTCCTCCTTCCCAGAAGGTATCTGATGCCGACTAGGATGGACATGACCGTGGCGAGCACGGTCGCCAGGGAAGCCCCTACGATGCCCATGTCGAGGCCGTAGATGAGTATGGGGTCGAGGATCATGTTCCCGATTGCCAAAGTCATCATCATGGCCGTGGAGAGCCCCGCAGCGCCCTGTCCGTTGAGTATCCCCGCTATCACGCCGTTTACCACGATGAGAGTGAGGCACAGGGTGAACGTGGTCATGTACGTGATGCACGAATCATGGATGTCCGAAGATCCCACCGTCTCGATCAGTCCGTCCTGACAGAGGTACATGATGGGAGTGAAGACAATCGAGAAGAGAAGCGCGATTATCAGCGCCTGCACGGCGCAGGACGACGCCTCCCCTGCCCTGGACGCACCGATCTTCCTGGATATCACCGCCGCTGCTCCGACGCCCAATCCCGTTCCCAATCCGACGTACACGTTGTAGATGGGCCTGACGACGGAGATGGTGGCGACCGCCTCCACCCCCAGACCGGAGCACCATGCCCTGTCGGCAAGCATGTTCACCTCCGATACCAGGAGGGAGAGGACGATGGGTATCACCATCGTGACGATGGCCTTCCTCGGGTCCCCAAGCAGCATCGATACCCTCGATTCGGCGTCCATGTCAACATGAAAGATGAGGATGTAGATATATGCGATACTTGGAATATACATCCAATTTTCACGTGTTTTCCGTCTGGGTCATGTATTTCTCCGTATTTCCTGTAATTCACTGGTAAAAGGGTTTTTAACGTATTCCTGCAATTTTCGGGCATGAAACAGTGCATGGACTCCGAGAACCTCCACAGGCGCCTCAAGAGGATCGCCGGACAGATTTCGGGTCTCGAGAGACTCATCGACGAGGACGTCCCCTGCGAGGAGATCCTCATCCAGGTCAACGCCATCAAGAGCGCGATACACAAGGTCGGTCAGATAATACTCGTGGGGCACATCAACCACTGCGTGAAGGACGGGATCGAGCACGGCGACGCCGACAAGACCCTCGCCGAGTTCGCAGAGGTTCTCGAACAGTACTCGAAGATCTGAACTGATCGTATTATACCCCCATAGGGTATAAATACAGATACCCTCATAGGGTATCTATGGGGGTTCTGTCGAAGACTCTAAGCGACGGGAAACGCGATATTGCAGCGATAGCGGTCTCCTCGGCATGCTTCCTTCTTTCTCTCTTCGGGCCGTGGCATCCGCTCGTATTCGTTCCCACTATCATATGCGGGATCCCGATCGTCCTCGGTGCCGTGATCGGATTGGTCCGCGAACGCGACATAACGGCGGACCTGCTAGTCTCGGTCGCGATAGTAGCGAGCATCGCCATCGGCGAGTACGAGGCGGCGGCAGAGATCTCGATAATTATGAACATCGGATCCTTCCTGGAGAGCGCCACGGTGGACCACGCGAACCGCTGCCTTACATCACTTATGGTGATGAAACCGGTTACGGCACACGTCGTCACCGATACAGGTGTCAAGGACACGGATGTCGAACGGCTGTCGCCGGGGATGACCGTACGCATCCTGCCCGGGGAGAGGGTCCCAGCCGACGGGAATGTCGTAAGCGGCACGTCGTCGATGGATACGTCGGTGATCACCGGGGAACACATTCCCAGGGACGTATCGCCC
>JAFPVN010000102.1 GCA_017395275.1 Candidatus Methanomethylophilaceae archaeon
GAGGTGGACGCCATGTAGTAGCAATGGTCAGTGTACGTTGTGACATAGGTGTAATCGGAACCTGAACCGTTCACGGTGTCCTTGCCATACCAGTCGATGTCGAAGGATGTCCCCGAAGGCACGGTGTAGGTATGGCTGCTCGACGTGTACGTTGTCGAATCGGATCCTCCGACCCATTTGAACGAAGCCCAGTTGCCTTTGTACACTGTGATCGAGTAATTTGTGACCTTCTCCTGCCATACCGCGTACAGGGTCTTCGATCCGTTGTAGGAAACGGAGATGGAGCTGCCGCCCTGATATGAGGCGCTGGTAGCCGATGACGATGTGGACCATCCGAAGAAGTCATAACCGGACCTCGTGGGGGTCGTGGACGAGATAGTGAACGAATGGCTGGTCGTGCTCGTTCCAGTATAGGACTGGGTGCTGGGTGCACCGGATCCGCCGTTGGCGTTGTAGTACAGGTAGCAGGTGTAGCTTGCGGTATCTTTCTCCCATACCGCGTACAGGGTGATGGAATCGAGACCGTTCCAGACCACCTGGGCAGGCACACCGTATGCCGCACCTGATGCATAGGATGCGGTTGTAGCGGTGGACGATGCCGACCATCCGAGGAAGGTGTAGCCAGACCTCGTGGGCTTGACCGATGAGAGAGTGGTCGAGAACGAGGCCCCATGGTCGGTGAAGGTGTGGTTCACCGTTCCCGGACCTCCGGATCCCCCGTTGGAGTTATACGTGATGGGGATGACCTCCGAATCGGGATTGCCTGACGACGCCTGGACGGCATAGATCGTCAGGGTGTAGGCGTTGGACGTGTTGCCGTTGTCGTTGGAGCTCTTGACGGTGACGTATATGGTACCCGCTTTGCTGATAGTACCCGTGACCTTCGATGAGTTGCTGCAAGTGAGGCCGTAGCCGGATGTGACGTTTGTGGGATAGAAGTGGTTATGGGTGGAGCTGGAGCCTGTGCTGAAGGATCCGCTCGTGATGTTCACCGTGCTTCCCACGGCCACATAATACGTCTTGCTGGAGTCCTGCTTCAGCGTGTAGCAGTCGTAGGAGAAGCTCGTCAGAGGGGAGGACGAGGTACCGTGATCCGATACCGCATCCGCCTCCTCGGAGTTCTCCGAAATCATGACGCAGGCCGAGGCCATGAGTATGGCCAAGGCCGCGAACATGAACAGTCTCATGCTCTTGGGGATCATCGTATCACACGGCGTAGATTATCGCTCCTCCGGTGGGGACACTGGTGAAGACAAGCTGACTGTAGACGTTGATGGTGACAGTGGTGGAAGCAGTCTGCCCCGCAGCGGATGTCACGGTGACGGTCACTTCGGAACCGGTCCCGATTGATGCCTTCTCCGCATGGAGCTGTCCGTTCTCGATGGAGACGTTCAGACCTGTGACGCTGGTGGATGCGGCAAGGGTGTTGCCCGATCCTCCCTCGACGATGAATGCCGAGGTGTTGCCTCCGTCGTTCCCTGCGAGGATGTTAAGCACTTCGTCGCCTGAGATGGCGAGGGTGTCCTCGACACTGACGGTCACATCGCATA
>JAFPVN010000103.1 GCA_017395275.1 Candidatus Methanomethylophilaceae archaeon
AACAAACCGATTAATAGACTTAAGCTATTACAGGGTGCAGATGGACATAGAATACCGCCCTTACGCCGACTGCGACCTGAAGGGGTCAGCGGTCGTCATCGGATTCCCCAGTCTGGGATTGGTCAGTTCCATCGCTACGAACTTCCTCTCCAGGGAACTGAAGATGGACCTGATCGGGGGATTCACGTCGTCCCAGTTCCCGCCGTACTGCGTACTGCAGGGCGGGAGGCCGATGCCCCAGATAAGGATATTCAGCGGCAGCAGGGATTCCGACCCGGAGAAGCCCGGCGTCGGATGCGGAAGGGTCTCCATCATAACCACGGAGTTCCTCCCCAAACCCGACCAGAACCGCGACATCGCCATGGCGGTGTTCGACTGGATAGTCGACAACGGCATCGGGACGGTCATCACCCTCGACGGCATCCCGATGTTCACCCCCGACAAGTACGAGCTCTACGCCGCCGGATCCACGGACCACGCCAGATCCCTGATCGACGAGTACGGCATAGAGCACTTCGACGACGGCATGGTCAGGGGCGTCTCTGGTACCCTGCTGTACGAGTGCTCCGTCAAGGGCATAGACGCCATAACCCTGATGGGTTCCGCCAAATCGGAACTCCCGGACCCCTTCGGCGCCGCCCGTCTGCTGGACCCTCTCAAGAGGATGTTCCCCGAGATCAATGTGGACACCGAACCCCTGTACGAGGAGGCGGAGGCCCTCAACAAGAGGATCAACTCCCGCCCGACGCAGCAGGCAGGTTCGGACGACAGCATCCTCTACGGATGATGCGTCCGTATCTGCTTATATCTAAACCGAATATGGAGTGATGCTATGTATCTGATACCCAAGGAATTCTTCGTAACGTCCGGAAAGGCTACCAGCGGGGTCTCCGACCTCAACGCCTTCGACCTGGCGCTCATGCACGCCGGGATCGAGGAGCAGAACCTGGTCGCCGTATCCTCGATAATACCCCCCGAAGCGAAGGAGGTGCCGCCCTGCAGGCTGCCCATGGGAGCGGTCACGCACTGCGTGCTGGCACAGATGAGGGGAAGGAACGGGGACCTGATCTCCGCAGGCATAGCGTTCGCCTACAGGAAGGACGGATACGGGGGATACGTGGCCGAATCCCACATCTTCGGAGGGGAGGAGGCGGTCAGGAACGACCTCCGCAGGAAGATCGCGGAGATGCAGAAGATCAGGGGCGTGGAGCTAGACGAACCCACCATCGTGACTGAGACCCTCGAGGTCCCCGAGAACGGGTACGGATGCTGCCTCGCATCGCTGGTGTTCACCGCGTACAGGGAGTGAGGCATGTTCGCCATCGTCACCTGTCCGGAATGCCGCAACAACAGGATGATAGACCTGTCATCCGGGAACACCTCATGTCCCTACTGCGGCAAGAGGTTCGACACCGACAGGCTGCAGATAAAGTTCAAGCACCCCGACCAGAGCGTCGTGAGGGACGTGCTGTTCGGGAGCGAGGCCGTCCCCACCTCCAAGGATTCCGACAACCCGATGAAGGGGCTCGCCTATAAGGTGTCGCACGCCAGCGACCCCGGGATGAAGATGTCCTACATAGCGGACGGGCTCAGCGAGATATACGGCGAGTTCACCGTGGACATGATAGACGAGCTCGTCCCCGGGAAGGGGGAGAAGTACGCCGAAGCGATGCTGGAGGCGTGTATGATATACGAGGTCGGATACGGCAGGTTCAGAAAGATCTGATCAGTTTCCCCTGACCAGTTCCACGATGTAATCCTGGATGGCGGTGGACGAGCACAGTATGAGGAACAGTGCGCCGATGGCCAGAACGAGTATGCCTGCGATTATGTTTCCCTTAGCTCCCATG
>JAFPVN010000104.1 GCA_017395275.1 Candidatus Methanomethylophilaceae archaeon
CCTCCGGCCATAGCATCCGCTGCCTTGAAGGTCGTTTGTTTAGCCATGAACGGCTTCAAGGCTCTTCTTCCTGTTGAACCTTACACCCGGTCCGAAACATCAAAACATTTTCAACCCGAAAACTCAACTGTCCAAGTCAAGTATATTGGATCTCTGCCTGGCGCACGGCGCAGCCGGCCGCCCGGGCAAAGGATTCAACTACTATATCAAGATAAGTCGGTTTGGGGTCATCATTATCTTGTTGAATATCGACATATATTGAATGAATGTAATGATGAACACGATGATTCATCTGTTTTCTTTTAGAGTTATCCGCGAAAAAATACAGTTTTTCGTTGAATTCGGATATAGCATCAATCCCATGGACAACGTACAGGAGAACCGTCATGTGGGAGGTTATCAGAACAACACAGGCCATCGTAAACGTGACCGTGATCGCTTTGACTATCATAGCATCGATTGCGTTTATAACGATTGCGTTATCAACGGATTCGGACGCATCCTCTGAGGGCTACACCTGCTTCTCAGACGTCGAGGAGGACTATCCGATGAAGAATGCGGGAGAACACCCATTGGGAACGCCGCAGTTGGACGTGGAAGTCCTTGGATTGGCTGACATCTCGGAGTACACGATCGACGGTATCCCAGTGTATGAGTCCACAGGACTAATGGAAGTCAGGGTTAAGGTCAAGAACGACGAATCCGAAGATTGGAAGATCTCAAATGATACGTACGGGGAAAAGTCCCAAGAGCTGGTCGCTGGAACTTACCGCGGAATGGTAAAGGGAGGATGTATCGTCGTCCAAGTATACGATGACCAAAAGGGCTGCTGGATTGATTATAAGGGAATAACAAGATACGATTCTGTACCAACTATCAGCGACAACAATCTCGCTCTTCAGGGCACCACCGTACGGGTGATACTATTTAGAGAGTATTGCCGCCACTCTGAATCGAACACATATCTGGGATCAATGTTGGCGGCTGTTAGTATACCATGGCATATGCTCTACGAGTGGATATGGGGAGTACCGTCCGAGACTTATCTGCATGTAACTGAAGTAAGGACACTACGCCTAACCAACTCCAACGTTGACTCTCTTAAGGTGAAGCTTCTCAAGGATGTTGGGGAGACCAGGGTTATCCGCGATTATCAAGTCACGCAGGAGATCGAGGCATACATCGAGGATAGCTTCGTTCTCATGGACGGTTCGGTCTGCCTCGACGGAGTAATATTGGACAGAGCAGCTAACCCATACATCGATATCGAGATGGAGAAGGACGGTGACCCTTACAATCCGGTTTGGCAAGGTGATTCAGCACAGATAACTGAGCAAGGGGCGTATTCGTTAAAAATCAGAGCGGGTAGGACAGAGAAGATTGCGAGCCTATATGTGGTGACCGAGGCGCTCATTGACGATACCATCCGTGTGGATACCGATGACGCGATCAGGGTAGCCGCTCTGGAACCTGCGTGCTACGCCGGATCCATATCCATTTCTGTTTCGAATCAGGAGTATATGCCCCAAATCGACATAACGATTCTGAAGGACGGCTGTCCCGTGAAATACTTTGATGGCATGATCCTATCTGAGGCAGGCAGATACCAGGTACGGTTCAGTCTGGGGTCTCCCGAATGTGGATCCAGGGTCTGCATTTCATACTGCTTTCAGATGGTCTCCGAAGCTCCCGGACCCAGACTGAACCAGGAGAGACTGAAGGCCTCGTGTGCTTTCCCTGAGGAGGCGTACTCCTTCATCGTTCCAACAACAGCAGGGAACGGATCAGTACAGATGCTCTATCGCGATAGAGAGCATGCGTTAGATGCACTGGTAGAGTATGAGCTCTCCAATGCGGTAAGAACAGACGACGGTACCTACAACTGGAGGGAGTTCAGGTCTATCCATCCGACAGAGGTCATTGGAGTAGTCACTGCCTATGCTAGCGAGCAGATCCTCCATCCGGACCTGACGGACAGATCTATATGCTGGTACACGGGAGAACCGATAACAGACGTTCTTGCATTGGATCTGTATCGTACAGTAACGTTCTACGGTGAGGGGGACATTCCGACGGGTCCCCCGCAGATTGGACGTACCAGATCTTATTGTTGCTGGGTGAATGACCGCCTGTCATACCGCACCGCGATCACGGACGCGGTGCTGATTAACGAGTTTGAGGGTATCGATTCGTACAAGGCATGTGCCACCATGGGGGCACGCACCATCAACTTAGAGTACAACGTGTCTCTTTTTGAGCAATTCCGGACGAATGGGTTCTCTGGTGAGATTACTATAACTGAGCAGAACGTATATGGTCAGTCCAGCTCGTATGAAATTCTCGTACTCGGTATTACCGATATCGGTTATTCGGATATCAAGGTCTACGATAATGAGGGCCCCACTGACGATACGATCCCTGATTCATGGATGTGGTGCATAATCGTTGCTTCGGGAATACTGCCTGGGCTGATAATCTTCATTAGGGGGGTTTTCAAATGAAAAAAATGGCCGGATCCATGTGCATCCTTGTATGCATCCTGCTCTGTTCGACGGCAATCGCTGGCCCCTTGGTCGAGAGGGGTACAGGATCATCGGACGAGGAGCCATCTTGTGTCGAGTTCAATGCAGGCAATATTAAGCCGTTGGACATCGGAAAGGCATATGAGGTCCTGATCGACCTCCTTTCTGAGATGGGGGCGGTCTTCTCTGCTGTGGGGCAGACCGCCTCTGGGGACACAGTAGATGGGCTGGCAATACAGACTTACGGGGATGCATATGTGACGGAAGGCGGCGAAACAGTCCTCTCCTGCGCCTTTGTGACTATATACCATGACGAGTTAGTGGACATATACGACTCTAGCGGACAGCATTATTACGTCGACAGCATCGTGTCGATAGAGCTTAGACAGTTCATTCACGAGAATATCTTTTATAAGATCTCGGTAGAAGACAATGTGATATGCCTTCAAACAGAGCCTCTCGTGGAATCACCGGATGTAGATGGTTTTGACAACCAGGTGTTGGAATATTATACGTCTTCCAGGCTGGGTCTTTACAGTTTTGATGGAGATAAATATTTGATACCGCCTGACGTAACAGACGGTTCCCTCCGCGGCTATTCTACATTCGTAAGGGTGGATGAGGAAACAATCAGGGCGGAAATCGAACACTATAGGTCGATGTTCAGAGCACAGAACACCCAGTGGAGGAGCACAGAATGGATCACCACGTACTATTCTTCAGTAGATGCTGTCATCGCCTCCTTCTCGTCCGGTCGTATTCCGGCGATCAATGGGAAACCGATATCCGAAATCGAAGCTCAGATCGCAAGCCTGGATCCGAACGATCTGATAATATTCAATGCAGCGGGAGAACTTGATAAAATACGCATCCCAGATATGGCATCAACGGAGGAGAGGATCTGGACCGGTTTCCTATGTACCGCAATATGCTTGCTATCAATAACAGCAACCGTATTGTCCGGTGGACTAGCCATCGGTGCCATTGCTGGAGCTGCGGTGGGCTTCGCGAGCCAAATATTTACAGACGTGGTTATAGATGGAAAACCCTATGACCAGGTGAATCTCTCCAAGCTACTGATATCCACAGGCCTGGGTGCAGCGTTTGGGCCAACGTTTTCAGGGCTGAAGGGTATGGCCATGTCCTCGTTGGGGAGCGGACTCACCAGTGCCGCATTTTCGCTGATTGATGGTGATGGCGTCGATGCAGCAATCTTCAACGGCATCTGCGGCACCGTGCTCGGCATATTGGGTACAGTGGGCGTAGGTGCATTCTCAAAAATAGTGAAGACTGTTCATATTCCGAAGGGGAAGGTGCTGCCGGCTGAAGAGGCATTGCTGCATAACGTCTCTTCCGACATCGGACACACATCCTCCAGGCAGACCTCGAAGGAGTTGGCATCTGCCTTCAGTCATAAGGTAGTGAAGGCGGAACTATATGAAAAATTCCCTGATGCCCCTACAATAACCAAGGTATTCGGGATATCCGACAGCACCATACTGCCCTATTCGAACGGTTCGGGTTACA
>JAFPVN010000105.1 GCA_017395275.1 Candidatus Methanomethylophilaceae archaeon
ATGCTCGAAGCAATTCTGCCGGTGCTCCTGGCGTTCGTATCGCTGGGAGCGTTCGAGCTGGGGACGAGGGTAAGGGACAGGGTCCACGTCATACTGCCGTACAAGGATCCCCTCACCCTCCTGTTCGTGCTCATAGTCCTGTCCCCGGTCATCGGTCACCTGTCGGGACACCCATTCATCGAACTCAGCGTATGGTATGCGGCGTTCGCCATAGCGTTCCTTTCCTGTTACTCCCTCGCCTACATCAGAGGCGATCTGGGATTGGTCTACGTGAACGTCCACACCATCATCTCCGAAAGGTTCCCCGCAGGGGCGCAGGAAGTGAAACCAGTTGTATGGTACGAAGACCGCGACGGAAGGATGTGTCTTCAGGAACAGTCCTTCAAGGAGATCATCAAGTCCGTGTTCCTCGGAATCCGTTCGCCGCTACGCCTGGATGTGAGGAGCATCCAGAGGGAGAGGTATCTCAGCGTGCAGAAGGTCCTGTTCCCCAAGGTAGAACTCAGTCCCATAGACGTTGTCGAGGAGAAGATCGAGGAAGCATACGTCAAGAAGTGGTTCCTGACGTTCAAGGTACGCTCGTACTCGTACACGCCCGCGCCCCCGTGCATCGACAGTACACAGAGGTGGCTGGCGACAGGCTACAACTACGACTACATGGTGAAAGAGAACACAAGGAAGGAAGCCGAGATCCTGGATGCGAAGATAGGCGCACGCAGCCAGTTCATCGGAAGGAGCGGAGACCTGTTCACCGAGATGATCGGCGACAGGACCCCCGGTGCCGAGATAATCACCAGGGTGGCCGAACGTCTCGAACCCCGGGACGGGATCGAGGCGGTGGGTACCGTTCGGAGAACCGCACAGGCACCTCCCAAGAAGCGCAAGCCCAAGGAGGGAGACGAATGAACGAGGAATTCATGTTCCCCCAGACCGAGAACGGACCCGTCACCCTCCAGGACGAGAACACATCTGAGGCGATAATTTACGGCCCCGCCTACTCCTGGATAAAGAACGCCCTGTGGATATGGGACGAGATCGAGGAGTACCTTCGCAACAAGGCCGATTCGCTGGAGAGCCAGATAGTCGACAGGGAATGGTCGTACTATGTGATGCTGCACAACCCGTACCTCATCAACGCCCGTTCCCCGCCGGTGAACGAGGTCGAGCACCTGAAGGATCTCTTCACCCTCCGTTCCCTCACCAAATGCGAGGCCGCCATCGGCAAGGTGAAGGAGTACAGGAAGCAGAACATAGCCTGGGCCAGGATGAAGGGCATAGAGCACTACATCAAGGGAATGGAAGGCCGCGGAATCACCGAAGCGGAGTGGACCGCCGCCACCGCCCAATTCGACATGGAGCCGATCACCTTCGACTACGTCCACGGGGACGGCCCGATAGGATATGCGGAAGAGGACGTGAACTACGAACTGGCGATGCTGGACATCCTCGGCCCCGAGGAGTATTCGGAACTGAGGGGAAGGATCCTCGGGAAGGTGAAGGAACCGGAAACTCCTGCCGAAGACGAATCCGAAGAACCCGACCTGTCGTTCCTGGACTGTCTGGACGGCCTGTTCTCAAGTCCTGTCGAGGCAGCGAAGCGTATGCTGGAGACCGACGGCGACCTGTGTTCCGCCGCGGCGGATTACTGGTTCGACATGGGTGCCGACACCAGGGCGATTATCGACGCTCTGATAACCTATGCGGAGGGATGAGATGGCGAACGCACGCTACCTTCCGAAGTACAAGAACACGATCTCCGACCTCAACCTGTGGCATTCGTTCCTTCTCAGGAGGATGACCGTCGGGGATTGCAGGGTCGAGTATCTGAGAACATTCGAGATAGTCCTGGATGCCAACTGCTCCTTCTCCCTCAAGGAGAATCCCAGATACATCCGCCTGACGAAGAGATACCCCCTTCCCCCGCCTCCCCAGAAGTACGTCACCCCGGTGAAGTTCCAGGTCTACATGGAGCTGTACAACTACGTCATGAGGGACGCGGGACTGCTGGACAGGGAATCGGGAGAGACAATCGGCGATTACGGGGATGATATGGTTGACTGAGATCTGCCAGAATCAGAAGACCGTGGAGTTCATGAAGTCCACCTTCAAACCCGGTGCGGTGATAGTCTCCTACGGGATGAGAGGCGGAGGCAAGACCCACGCCGCCATATCGTTCTGCCAGCGGATGATGGAAGGGTACTATCCGGGGATGCCCGAGCATATCCTTCTGGTGACGAACGTCATATTCGTCAGAAGGACGAAGAACGGGATGGAACAGGAGGCACCGCACGGAGTCCACATGATCCACGAGATGAAGGAACTCTTCCCCATCGTCACCGACGCGTTGGAACGCTACGGAAGAAAGAACACGATGATTATCCTCCTTCTCGACGAGGCCCAGAACTTCCTACTCGGAGACATGAACAGCCAGGGCGATATGGCCCGCGCCATGAAGGTGTTCCGCGGGATCATCCGCAAGTTCAACCTCTGCCTCTGGCTCATCTCTCCCGCCATGAGGAATCTCGGTCCCGCGTTCAGGAACTTCCTCGATGCGGACAACGATCCCGGGAACGTGAACTGCACCATGCAGAAGGACAACGACGAGGCCCGTAAG
>JAFPVN010000106.1 GCA_017395275.1 Candidatus Methanomethylophilaceae archaeon
GAGTCGTCGGTGATCGAGTCCGCCTTAACCCAGTGTATCATCCTCTTCCTCACAAGGTCGGCACGTCTGTGCTCGACTCTGCGTGGAGTCCTCTGATCGATGGTGGCGTTCTTGAACGATAATGCAACGTCAATTACTAGTTCTTTATTAACTTTACCATCTGCTTTGACGTGCACGCGATAAACCTTGTCCGAAGCCGCTCCTTTGTATCTCTCGACCGCTTCGCGCTTTACGAAGTGCAGCTCCCTGTATCCGGCGAGCTCGTTGTCGTTGGCGCGTTCCGCCAGCTCGTCTAGGTCTATGTTCCTGACCTTGGGGTCGCTTATCTCGAGGACGAACGGCCTTCCGTCCCCCAGCATGCACGCGTCGATGTCCTCGCGTCCCATGCCGTGGAAGAAGTGCTCCTTGCCCCGGGTCATCTCGAGCGCGATGTCCCCGATGATCTCCTGGACGGAGGTCTCGTACATCTTCCCCTTGCCGTGGCAGTGGTCGCAGCCCTTGCCGTGGCAGATCCTGCAGGGCCAGATGGTCTGGGGTATCTCCCTGCTGTACTTGTTGTAGCGTCCCGCTATGAACAGAGGGGCTATGTCGAGGGCGACGTCGGCGAAGCGGGTGTCCACGCACGCCACGACCTGGGGGTTCTTGAACTCCACCGGGCGGTGGATGGACTGTATCGCGATCTTTCCGATCTCGCGGTTGAGCTCCGATTTTATGCCTTCGGCGTTCTCCAGACCGAGCTCCTCTATGAGCTCCCTCTCCCTCTTGGCGACCTCCGGCTCCACCTTGGTGCCTATGAGGAAGTTGTCGGACTCCACCTCGTTGACCCTCTCGGCCGCGGCCTCGGCGAACCTTCCGATGAGGTCGAACACGTTCTCGCAGAGTGGGCAAAACTCGTCTGCAGGTGCGTCCGCTCCCTTCTCGGCGAGGGCCTCGCGTATCATCCTTCCGCGGACGTCGTTGGTCATGCACGTGCCAAGCTTCCCGAACATGCGTCCAAGGCAGCGGTCGCACAGCCCTCTGGAGGCCAGCTCCTGGGCTTTGTCGAGGTTCTCTTCGATCCAGGTCTCCATCCCTGTCCCTCAGAGGTCGAATCCCATCTCGGTGATCCTAAGCATCGGGCGCTGGCTCTCGAGATAATGGTATACCGTGGCGTGCTCGCTTCCGCCGAGGAGCAGCTCCACCGCATGCTTGGCCACGGGGAGGCTCACGCTGTTGCCTATGAGCGCCACGGTGTTCCCGTAAACGACCATGTCGCATCCCGTGAGCTCCTCTATGATCCTGCGGGTCTTCCCGTTCTTGCCTATCAGGCGGCCCCTAACGCGGGACACCTGGCTGGAGCGGTCTCCTACGAACTCCTTTATGTCCACGACTTCGAGGTACTCGTCGTCGTCGAACAGCCTCATGGCCTTCTCGGGGTTGAATCCCCTGCCCACGGCCTTTATGACATCGAGGATCTTCAGCGCCATGACGGGGTCTTCCAGCTCCACGTCGTCGTGGATGGTGACCTCCCCTTCCTCGGTGTCTATGTCAATCTTGATTCCGGAGATGCTTTGAAGGGTCTTCTTGGTCTCCC
>JAFPVN010000107.1 GCA_017395275.1 Candidatus Methanomethylophilaceae archaeon
AGTTGCACGAAAGGGTGGGTGCAACGTGTATCTTCAGGTGCCGTCGGGTTTTGGTCTGCTGTCGTTCACCCAATTGCCGATGGTGTTCCTCGATACACCAAACAACTCGGCGAGATCCTTCACCTGCATACCGTGCTGCCAACGCAGCTTTACCGCCAGCTCCTTCCCGTACTCCCTGCGGATCTTCTCCGTATCCTGCACGGTACGTCGGATTCCAGCTCGCCCGATTGCAGTGCGGCATAGAACTCCTTTATCCCGGAGATCATGTCGTAACTCGATTTACCCGACATGTGCTGGACGAATTCGTGGAATGGGAAATCCCCCACGACGAAGTCCGCACTCGACAGATTATCGTAGGCGTATTCCCCTTCGGCCAGCGTATCGGGGTCCCTCGTCCACGACGATGTCGGTACCGGCAGCAGCTGGGTAGGCTCGTTGAATCCGGCTTTCACGTACACTATCGAACGGGGGTCCATATCGTAGTGCCTCTGGTCGATGAACCTCTTGGCATCCGTGTTGTTCTTCTGGAAGGTGCAGTTCACGTTCCCCGGATCGTTCTCCGCATCCAGGAAGTTCCTGAACGCAGGGCCCAGGTTTCTCATGGCCGGGGAAAGAAAGGAGTTTATCCGGCCGTAAGGCCGGAAATGGGTTTATCAGGGACGCCTGGTGATCTGGGGCACCAAAGAGGCAAGAGCCAACAGTATCACGATGGCGATTGCGATGCCGATAAGGGTTTTGGAACCCTCATCATCTGGATCCGAAGACTGTCCGTCGTAGACAATATCCACGTTTGCACTCATCGCATTGTTGGGGATCTGATATCCCTTGGGCGCTACGACATGCAGGGTGTGTTTCTCGCTACCTGTGAAGGTTATGGAATTCTCTAAGAATACAACGTCCGGGGACCCGATAACGATCTTGTTGAGAGACGCACAGTTGTAGAATGCACATTCCGCCACACTTACGGAGGTTCCTGAGAACACAACCTCCTTCAGCTTATCGCCGGAGAATGCTCCCTCGGAGACCTTGGTGATTCCGTTACCTACGGTAGCGGATTCCAACCCCGCGGGACATACCAGCAGTTCATCACCGGCCTTGTTCAGGAGGTACCCGTCGGAAGAGGAGAAAGCGGGGTTGTCCCTGTCCACTTCGATGGAAGTCAGGGATGTGCATCCGTTGAACGCGTTGTCACTGATGGTGGTGACTCCGTTGCCGATTGTGACGGAGGTAAGTCCGGTGCATCCGTTGAACGCGTTGTCACCGAGAGAGGTCACGGAATCGGGGACGGTGTAGACGGTATCAGTCTTTCCCGCAGGATACTGGCAGATCTCCGTCCTGTCCTTGTTGAAAAGGACTCCGTTGACGGAGGAATATGCGGTGTTCCCTTCTTCGACATCAATACTAGCGAGCGACGTACATCCGCTGAACGCGTTGTCACCGATGGTGGTGACTCCGTTGCCGATTGTGACGGAGGTAAGTCCGGTGCAACCGAAGAACGCATCCTTTCCGATGGTGGTGACAGAATCAGGGATGTTTATCGAGGTCAGACCGGTGCATCCGTTGAACGTGTTGTCTCCGATGGTGGTGATTCCGTTGCCGAATGTGACGGACTTCAGGGAAGTGATTCCGCTGGCAGAGTACCGCAGTGAGCTGAGGGTACGCAGCGAGATGGAATCCACGCCACAATGGAAGGCTATGGAGGCCCTTAAAAAGGAATACCTAGAGGACCAGATAGACCGCGGACTGACCCGTCAGTCCGTGAAGAGTACCGGAGGTAACCTCGGGACCATCCTCAAGAGACTCTTCGTGATTTGCGGTCCGCTCTACCCCAACGAGGTTACCAAGCACCACTTCCGCGAGGTCAGAAGGAACTGCCCCGACATCAAGGACACCACCCTCAAGACCTACCTCTGCAAACTCGGAGGGATGATTAAATTCGGAACGGGCAACGACCCCTACAACGAGGCGGCCATGCTCTGGTCCAGGACCGACATCGAGAGGACATGGATATTCAAGGACCAATGGAAGAGGATGCTGGCCGTGGCCAACCCTACCGAGAAGATGATCCTCTATCTCGGTGCCGGACTCGGACTGAGGAGGGAGGAAATCGCCACAATCAAGCTCTCGGACTTCAAGGGCAACAAGGTCATGGTCAACGGAAAGGGACACGGCAGGGGAAAGCTCGTGGAGAAGGAGGTCCCCCAATCGGTGTTGAGGGCAATCGAGGAGTATCTTCCCTACAGGGAAGAGACCATCGCCCAGCACGGGGACAGGGCGAACGGTGCCCTTATCGCGATACCCTACCGCACCCACAGTCCGACGGCATCCATCAGATTCGTGGAGCAGTCCATGAGAGATCTGGAGGAGAAGAGCAAAATCAAGGCCACCTGCCACACGCTGAGGGGGTTCTACTGCACCAACCTCTTCGATGCGGGCGTGGAGCAGGACACCGTGAGAAGGATGATGCGCCACTCCCATCTTGACACTACTCTCAACCACTACCTCTATGCGGACCCGAGAAAGATAAGAGGTGCCACAACCGCGGTCGACGATGCCCTCGACCTGTGAAACCTAAAAATACTTCCCTAAACGTTTTACCCAATCGAGGATTCGAGTATCGAGAATCTATCGATTGGGGTTTTTCTTCGGATTAGCCCACGGTTGTAGTTCTGGATGCTCGTCAAACCTTGACACGTGGGAAGATACAGTTGGCGAAATACGAAGAACTCGGCAGAGCAATCGAAGAGTCCGTCCGCAAGGCCAGTATGGGCAAGGAGGTCGCAGTGGCGTTCTCCGGCGGGATGGATTCGGGACTGGTCGCCGCGTTAGCTAAGAAGTACGCCAGATCGGTCACCTGCTACACCTGCGGTACGGACGATTCGTTCGACGTTCAGGCAGGCCGTGAGTTGGCCGAGAAACTGGAGCTGCCATGGGTCCACTGCAGGATCGGAGAAGACACGATCGAGAACGATATCCGGGAACTGATCCAAGCCACGAAGGTCAGCGATCCGTTCACGATTAGTTACGAACTCCAGCTCTTCACCGTCTGTAGGAAGGCCCATGAGCCAGTGGTCCTAAGTGGTCAAGGCAGTGACGAGTATTTCGGAGGATGCGCCAGCTCCGTCAACGACAATGATGAGGAATACGAGGCTGTAAGGAACTGGGGCATCGAGAGGATGATGAAGGTCTCCATGCCCTGCGAGCTTTCGATCGCATCCCATTTCAAGAAGAGACTGTGCTATCCCTATCTCGACGAGGATGTCATCCGCCGGGTCGGAGAAATAGATCCCGCGGAGCTCAGGCCCACCTC
>JAFPVN010000108.1 GCA_017395275.1 Candidatus Methanomethylophilaceae archaeon
GAGCAACAAGGCCGCATGGGGCGGACTGATCCTGGGAGACCCCGGAGTGTCATCCATCCAGCACACACAGCTCGCCAGCATCGCCAAATCGGTAGGACTCAACTTCGTCCAGTACACCACCGAGGTCGGTTCTCTGCAGGACGATACCCTGTATTATGTCACCAACCTCGCCAACTATGGTGCGATCATCGGATCTACCGACATCCAGGGAGGTATCATCTGGGAGCCTCAGTTCCAGAGGGTCATCCAGGAGGATGCCAGCTACACCACCCTCGCACTCACCAACGACCTCTTCGACGGTCACACCTGCTGTATCATCGCAGCCAACCACAACTGGCTGAAGAGCAACTCCGGCGATGCCGTGAAGTTCCTCGCGGGATACATCAAGGCGGTCAACTATATCGTCGAGGCCAAGAAGAACGGAGGAGAGGCATACACCGACGTCATCAATATCGCTAAGAGCTCCACCACCGGTCTGGACGATGGAGAGGTCGCAGCAGCTCTTGCCAACATCGATTACCTCTACGCCGACTCCAGCGACGGTTCCCTAGAGCAGCTCACCAAGGACATCGAGAACCTCGCCGGCAGCCTGAAGGACATCGGAGCGATCACCAAGGACTACGGAAGCGGTTCCGCATTCGCCAAGGCCTTCGTCGACGACACCTACATCAAGGACGCCGTCGCAGGAAAGGCCAGCAAGGAAGGCACATCCAGCGTCAAGGTCGCGGTCATCGGAGGGGACATCCACCAGCTCGCGATCCACGTCGCCATCGCGAAGGAGTACTTCAAGGAGTACGGACTCACCGTCAACATCAGCACCGGCAGCAACGGAGGGGACATAGCAACCCTTTTGGACAGCAAGGATGTCGACATCGGATTCCTCGGTGCACCCCCCGCAACCATCAAGACTATTAACGGAGAGCACATCAAGGTCTGATAGTGAGCTAAATGGGCTTCAAATACGACAAGCACAACAAATACCACAGATTTGGTAGGTCCGCACTCATCACGGCGGTATCGCTCGTGGTCTTCGTGTGGGTCTGGTGGATCGCCTCGGTGATCGTCCAGAGACAGATGGACCTCAACACATCTCCTCTGGCCAATCCTGCGGATGCGTTCGCTGCGCTTTTCGATTTGATGCGCAACGGAGACCCGGTCGAGCACAGGTCCATGTGGTCCTGGATCTGGTCGAGTCTCCAGAAATTCTTTAAAGGATTCGTGCTGGCCGTCGTGGTCGCACTGCCTGTGGGTCTCTTGATGGGTAATTTCAAGCCCGTCAGGGAGTTCCTCACCCCTTGGGTCGAGGTCCTCAGGCCCATCGCACCCATAGCATGGGCGCCTATCCTGGTCATCATCTTCCAGGCGGCCAACGGTTCCATTATGGTCGTGTTCATAGGAATCGTGTTCCCCCTGCTCACCAACGTCATATTCGGTGTGCAGAAGATCGACCAGATACTCATCGATGCGGCCAAGACGCTCGGTGCAACCAATCTCCAGATATTCACCAAGGTCCTGGTGCCTTCCACGATACCGTATCTGATGAACGGTATCAAGATCGGTCTCGGTATCGGCTGGATGTGTATCGTCGCCGCCGAGCTGTACAACACCACCCTGGGCGGAATAGGTTACTACGTGAAGTTCATGATCGACAACTCCTCGTACGACTACGCCTTCGCAGGTATCATAATAATCGCGATACTGGGTCTTCTCACCACGGGTGTCGCTGAATACGTTTCCAGGAGAGTCTCCAAGAGAATGGGGGTCGATGTCTGATGTCAGAACCCAAGATAAAGATCGAAGGGAAGAAGTGGGGCAA
>JAFPVN010000109.1 GCA_017395275.1 Candidatus Methanomethylophilaceae archaeon
CGGGGACCTACGACGGTTTCAATTATGCGGATACCAAGGACATAGCCGACATCGATGCGATCGGCCATGCATACTCCGCCACCTACGGATGGGCGGATGACGGAAGCTCCTGCACCGTTCACATTGTCTGTGCCAACGATGACGCGCATAACCATGACGTCGTCGCCCAGAGTACATCCTCGGTGAAGATCCAGCCCACCGCGACTACCAACGGAACGACCGAGTACTCCGTGTCCGGCACATACGACGGTTTCGCCTACTCCGACACCAAGGATGTACAGGACATCCCCGCCACCGGCGGCAGTGATTCTGGCAACAGTGATTCTAACAAGAAGGAGTCCCCGATCACCTATTTGTCAATCGTCATCGTGGTCGTGCTGGCACTCGCCATCCTTCTCATCAGAAGACGCTGATAAACCCCTTCCCCTTCCAAACCCCTTCAACACCCCTTTTTCTCCGACCTCTCACCTACCATTAAATCCTTGATAATCACATAATTCTCACGCAGAAACGACGGAAGATCCGATCCAGGATGTGAGCACACATGAGGAAAGGAAATACCGTCGGCGATGAGGTTCTCATCGCCACATACAACAGCAAGAACCGTACCGTGACCGACGGCCATCTCACCGAGATCTTCTCGGCAGTCGGACAGAGGTACGGATACGAGGACGTGAAAGCGGAGTTCGCACCGCTGAAGGACTTCAAGGTGAGGTGGCAGCGTTCCTACAACTGGGCCATCTTCACCATCAGCGACTATCTCGACAGAGCACCCGATGCGGTCCTTGAGGACCTGGCAGCGGTACTGTTCGCCAAGATCACCGGGGAGAACAGGGAGTACGGGGATGTGTTCATCAACTACATCACCGACAGGAATCTCACCAGGACGAACCGTAAGGACTTCCTCAAGAGGAGCAGGAACCTGTCCAAGGAGTCCATCGGAGACTACCACGATCTCAACGACTGCGTCAACCGTCTCAGGGACATGAGGCTCATTCCCGACGACATCGAATGCGTCCTCACCTGGGACAGTTCTGAAAGTCCCAAGGCAGCGGGATGTTCGCTTCTCCAGGCGGTCGTCTGGGTGAACAAGGCCCTCGACACCAAGGGAGTGCCTGAACACGTCCTCGACTACAGCGTCTACAGCGAGATGTGCCATCTCATCCAGGGATTCAACAACAACGACGAGATCGGCTACCGCAGGCTCTGTTCCATGCACCCCATGGCCTCCGATGCCATCATGTGGCTGAACGAACACGGAATGTACCTCTGAGAACATGAAGGGCAGATTCCGCAGACCGAAAGGCATACCCGTCGGAAAGGACGGTTATGTTCCCGAGAGGGAGATCGTCAGAAGATATCAGGATGTCGGGGACTTCTCCGATTCCTGTTCTGACGATTCCGTCATCCTCCCCCGGAAGCTCACTCCCCAGGAGATAGAGCAGTGGTGGGAGGATCCGTCGGTATGCGACATCGAAGGCATAGACACCAAGGATTCCGACATCTACTCCGTCCCGTTATCCATCAGGGGAAGGAAGAGGAAGGCCCTGAAGCGCATCGCCGTACTTTCGGACAGGAAGGAGAGCGACCGCATCAAGAAGATCCTGGCTGATTCCTTCACCGCCGAAGAACTGGAAAGGATGGCCGACGAACGTTCCCTCATGGTCTCCGTCCAGCCCCATCTCAGGGACTGTACGGGATTCTACCTGAGGAGACAGGACGGCGTCCCTGTTCCGGAGATCGTTCTTGAGGAGGGGACCACCCCGGACGGCATAGTCCACGAGGCGGTCCACCATCTCCGTGTGAGGGAAGGGAGAGCGACATTCCCGACGAGGAACGGCGTTCTCGACCCCGCTTACAGGAGACTCCCCAAGAGCGAGAGGGACACCATCGTCGGGAGGGAGGAGAAGGAGACCGTTGCCGAAACCGTCGCCAGGACACGCATCGACCCCGCGGAATCAGGATACTACGACCGCATCCCCGGAC
>JAFPVN010000110.1 GCA_017395275.1 Candidatus Methanomethylophilaceae archaeon
GATCCCCTCTGTGAAAGTCTTTGTATGCCGTGATATTTTCAATGCAATCATTATTTCGTAGTAATATGAGGCACATCCTCAACCTCGGAGGGAGGGCAGGGGTCACCGTCTTCCACCCCTGGCGCCAGAAGGAGGATTACTGGGAGCTCTCGCCACACTTCCACGTCCTCTGCTACGGCTTCCTGAGAACGAAGAAGTTCCTGAAGGAGAACCCGGGCTGGATCATAAAGAAGGTCCACCCCAGGGAGCGCATCAGGAGCATCCGCCACACCGCGGCTTATCTTTCTACCCACATGGGCCCCGGCCTCGTGCATCCTCCCGAGACGGTAGATGGACTCTGTATGCCCCTTCTCGGCCCCGATCCTCCTCGACGACATGTACTCGTCGAGCGACGGTGTCCCGAAGGACCCCGTATCGGCCGACCGTTGGTACAATATGACCGAGGGCAACTTCATCTGAACATCCGGTTCCGGATACGCGGATCGATGGCTTCATCCTCTCGATTGTAAGTCGAGCAATACGGCCCCGATATCCCCATCAATACAAATAGACCTGTCGGCTATCTCCTTCGGACAATAGGTTTCACCGAAGTTCAGACAGACATATCTGGCATTCGGGTCCCTCCATGTCCTGAACCAGAACGGATACTTCACGATAATCGGCGTATTGGAGCCCACTCCCATCTCCAGATACAACACGCTCTGTCCTTCATGCCTGCGGAGAAAATCAGAATATCTGGCAGACGCCGATTTCCATCCGTCGTCCTCGACGAAGGAATCGTCGGATCTCAGATTGAGCGTCATGGGCATACCGTCATCGGGACAGATAGGTACGAGTCCGCGGTCGACCCTCATGGATACCCCGTCCGCAGGGACACCATAGATTCCTGTTTCGTCCTTGACGAATCCTTGTGATTCCAGCATCCTGAAGACATGCTTCTCATTATCGTAGGTCCGGTTGTTGTTCGGATCGGTGCTCTGGAAAAGCCCGTAATCGCCCTGCGTGTAGAACAGCCTCTCCTTATCGAAACCCGCCCTTTGGAACTGATGGTCCACATTGGTGGTGACCACGAAATAATCCTTTCCGTCCAATATCGACAGAAGTTGATTGTAGACCGGTTTAGGGGGGTCCACATAGCGGTTGAAGTAGATGTGCCTGCTCCACCAAGCCCACATTATCTCCGGTGAAGAGAACGGATAGAATCCTCCCGAATACATATCCGTGATACCGTACTCGGCATAAAAATCGGAGAAGATGGACATGAACCTCTCTCCGGAGTAGGTCAGACCCGCCGATGTGCTGAGACCAGCACCCGCCCCAACCACGATCGCATCGGCATCATCCATGGCCTCCATCAGGGATTGGACCGAACCGCTTCCTCTGGTGAGTTTCCTGTCGAGGGATCCGATGCATCTCATCCCCTCGGAGATGGTCTCCCTGTAACCATCGGGGATGTTAGGAGAGAAGCCTTTCATAGATCTCCCTGTCCTTGTCCATGAAGACATCGAA
>JAFPVN010000111.1 GCA_017395275.1 Candidatus Methanomethylophilaceae archaeon
CCACGTGTATCGGCGGACCGTCGTGGATGTGCAGTTTCGGGAGCGCGAACGTCGAAAGCTCGAAGATCACGTGGACCTCGTTCTCGTCCTCGCAGTGCTCCGCCCTTATGACCTTGAACTCGTATCCCTCGAGCTTCTTCTCCAGGCCGTACTGCGTCTTCCAGACCTGGGCGTGGAGGTTCTCGGGGATTATGTCCGGCCTCTTGAACGAGACCGATACCAGTCCGGTGCCCCTGCCGATCCACTGCCTGAGGAGCTCCTCCCTGGACGGGGCTACCCTCTTCTCGGGGAAGAAGAACCTCCTGTCGGGGGATTTAAGGTAGGCGTTGCATGCGGCGACGAACTTGCACAGGGTGTCCTCGTGCACCGCGGATGCCACGTTGCGGTGGGGGTCCACGGGGTCGTAGAACACCAGCGGACCCTTCATCTGGTCTCCCTTCTCCTCTATGAATATAGTAGTGCCAGGCTTCCATTTCGATGCCCTGCGTAAGGTCCAGAGGAATCCTCCGTACTTTATCGTCATGATCTCGCACAGGTATCCCGAGAAGCCTCTGACGTCCGGTTCCGCGCCGTAGGCGCCTATGCCCTTCATGAAGCGCTTCATGAGACGGATCTCGTCCCTGAGGGCCTCGTCGGTGTGCGATAATATGTATTTGGCATGGAACGGGGTCCTGTCCACCGCCGTTTTGATCGCAGTGGCGGATCCGACCGCATAGCACGGCACCATGTCCACGTCCATGCCCTCGAACTTACCCGAGGTGTAGGGGTGCTCGGCGAACATCATCACGCCTCCGACCAGGTCCCTGCCTGCCTGCAGCCCCTGTCTCTCCATCTCCGCCCTTGGGACGTCCTCGGAGAACATCAGGAACAGGTCGATGTCCGGATTGCGGAGATACGTCCCCTTCCCGACGGAACCGACCGATCTCGCCTCGGCCTTCAGTCCGTGCTCCTCGATGTAGGCATCGGCCAGCTTCTTCAGCCTCTCGGCCTTCCCGAGTATCTCCCTGCATTCTTCGGGAGTGGGTTTTATCTCGCTGAGGATGTCGTTCTCGAGGGTCATACCTGTACCTTCAGATTGCCGTATAACCTGTTTTATAGAATAATATTGTTCCGTGGACTATGAAGAGGTGCCCGGAATGCGGACTTTACAGCGAGGACGACGCGTCCTTCTGTACGAGGTGCGGCTGCATGCTCCCGGATACGCCGGAGTATCCCTCCTACGGCACCTACGAACCCGTCCCCGTCGCCAAGAGGACGGGGCCGTCCATCGGGATAGCGGTGGCGGCCATCGCCGTGACGGCGATACTGCTGGGCGTCGCCATAAGCTACATCGACATGGCGGACAACTCGGGGTACGGGGACAGGAACAGGACCTACAAGTGGGTGGTGCCGTCCATGAGCCCCGCCGTCACGTTCGAGGTGTCCGTTCTTATCCCGGGCGACGAGATGAAGGCCGCGGACGCCAGTTCGATAGACCGTACGGGTTCAACATCTTCCGTTTCCGACCATGCCAACGGCGTGTACGCGGTGAGCGAATACGTCGTGGTATCGGACACAATCAAGACCCTGGCGAACGCCCTGTGGAAGGAGTTCAAGGAGAAGGTCGTCGACAGTGCCAGCATGTCGTATTATGACGATGCCGAGCACTTCTCGGACTACATACTGTCGTTCGTTCAGCTCGCCGCGGACTACGCCTACGACAGCGATAAGTTCGACCAGGACGAGTATTGGCAGTATCCCGTCGAGACCCTCTACCGCGGTTACGGGGACTGCGAGGACACCTCGATCCTGGCGTCGGCGATATACAGCTACCTGTCCACCGTGGACGGTCCGGACGCTTACATAGAGGGGGCATCCGTTCTCCTCCTGCCCGGGCATGCGATGGTCGGCATAGACACGGTCGGGAGCATCGGCTCAGGCAGCTTCTCTGTGATGGTCGGTACCGCGACTCACTACACCGGCGAGACGACCATCGACAAGCTGAGCATCCAGTACATGACCGGCTACCTGAATCCGGACTATTACGGCTCCAGCATACTCGGCTTCACGGGTACGTCGTCGTCATACGTTTAAGAGGACTTCACGGTCACCGCGATCTTCAGGTATCCCTTCAGCGTGGAATCGGGGTTGCCCTTGAGCTCGAACGTCTCGGTGTGATCCTTCATGTCCACGGATAACGATATCCCCGATTCCCCGGGTTTCTCGTCGTAGATGTCGATTATGGATCCCTCCGACGCATCATTGCTCGATCCCTTGAGCAGGAGGAACACGGACATCTTCATCGAGGATTCGGAGGTGGTGACCTTGAACCCTATGTTGTATCCGGAGATCTCCTCGGGGGATCCGATGGGCCACGGTTTCACATCCCTGGACACGTTGTCGCTGTAGTTGGTCTTCGACCCCATGGTCGCGGACATATACAGGACGGCCTTGGTGCTGGCCGTATTCAGGTCGAAATGACCCGTTGTCGGATTGAAGTACTTCCCGTCCTTCTGGACGTTGTACACGTGACCGGATTCAGAGGACACTTCCATGGCCTCGACGGAGACCGTGATGGTGTAGCTGCCCTTCCCCTCGTACGAGAACACCGCGATGAGGGCGGCGGCCGCAGCGCCTGCGATGACGACCAGAATCACTACGCCGACGGCATTGACCTTGGCCGCAGTGTCCGAGGACAGCCCCCTCATTGGTAGCTCTCCTTCAGTTCCCAGGCGTCGTTCCATTCGGGCTTGCGGGGTTCGATGTCGGAGATCGCGATATCCTTCCCGATGTCAATCTGCATCATGTCCCTTCCCGCGACCACCCTGCAACCCGTGGCCTCCTCGGCCAGCTTGGCCTGGGCTTCCGCGCCCTGTTTCAGGACCACGATCCCGAGGTGGATGAACACCGCGAGTTCGGGCTTCACGCGCTCTATGAACTTGATTGCGTCCGCCGTGCACAGGTGGAACTTGATCCTCCAGTCGAAGGGGGTGGTGACCGGCAGGAGAAGCACCCTGCTGCCCTTGTACTGGTCGGCGATCCCGTCCGAGTATGCGGTGTCGCTCACGTAGGAGAAAATCCCGTTGCCGGTGTCGAACCTGAATCCCACGTTGCAGGGGTCGCTGTGGTCCGCCCTCGTTATCTCCGTGGGGATCCCGGCGATCTCCAATTTGTCGCCGGCCTTGATTATGTGCGTGCTCTCGGGGATCCCGAGGTGATACGGGGACAGGCAGGGTCCGAGCCTCCCCTCCCCCTCCATGACGCTCTTCGTGCCGTAGACAGCGCCCCTCTTCACCCATCCCCCGTAGGTCATCCCCTCGATGACGCACGGCGCATCGGAGTAGTGGTCGGGGTGGCAGTGGGAAACCACGACGGCATCGGTCTTCCTCAGATCGTATGACATCTGGCACATATTGGTCAGGGCCCCCGGACCGGGGTCCACGTGGACCGTGCCCGTATCGCTCATGAGGAGGTAACCTCCGGTGCTCCTCGCCTGGAACATGGTGGTGTGCCTTCCGCCACCGGTCCCGAGGAGTATGACCCTGAATGCCATGAACCTTGAACGCATACGGATATTATGAGTTTGTCGGAACATATCTTATAGGCGTACATAGTCCCCCGCTTCATGATAACAGCGATTCGTGACGGCTGGATCGTCACCCAGAATGCCAACAGGGACATAGTCCGCGGGGACCTCGTCATCGACGGCGAGAGGATCCTCCAGGTCGGAGGGAAGTACAACGGTACCGCCGACAGGGAGATCGACGCCAAGGGCGACATAGTCATGCCCGGAATGATCAACACTCACACCCACGTCGCCATGTCGGTGATGAAGGGCGTGGTCGACGACGTCACCTTCCCCGACTTCTTGGACAAGGTGTTCAAGATCGACTCCGACAGGACGGACAGGGACCTCGACATCGGGACCAAGCTCGGATGCATGGAGATGATGCGCGGCGGTACCACCACGTTCATGGACCTGTACTACTCCGAGGACGTCATCGCCAAGGCCACGCAGGCCGCGGGCATCAGGGGCGTGCTGTGCTGGTGCACCCTCGATGAGGACAAGACCACGCAGAACGGCAACCCCGTCGACAACGCCAAGCGCTTCTACGGGCAGTTCAAGGGACAGAGGAAGATTATTCCATCTATCGGTCTGCAGGGGGTCTACGTGTGCAACGAGGAGACCTGCGTCCGCGCCGTGGAGTTCGCGAAGGAGAAGGACCTCCCGCTGAACTTCCATCTCTCCGAGACCAGGGGGGAGGTCAACAACCTGAAGAAGGAGAAGGGACTGAGGCCCGCCGAGTGGCTGAACAGCATCGGCGCCCTCGACGGCCACATGGTCGCCGCCCACTCCGCATGGCTGACGATGAACGAGGTCAGGCTGATGGGCCAGGCGGGGATGTCCGTGGCGCTGTGTCCCGTGTCCAACATGAAGCTCGCCACCGGAGGCGTGGCGCCCGTACCGGAGTTCTTCGCCAACGGCGTGAACGTATCCCTGGGAACCGACGGGAACACCACCAACAACTCGCTGGACATGTTCGCGGAGATGAAAACCTGCGGTCTCCTCCAGAAATCCAGCAGATGGGATCCCACCGTCACGCCCGCACAGCAGCTGCTGGACATCGCCACGATAAACGGCGCCAAGGCCGTGGGTATGGCCGATTCCATCGGATCGCTGGAGACCGGGAAGTACGCCGACGTGGCCATCCTCGACGGGAAGGCGCCCAACCTTAGGCCCCTGGTCCCCGAGAACATCGTCGCCAACATAGCCTACTCGGCATCGTCATTCAACGTGAAGACCGTGTTCTGCCAGGGCGACATGGTGGTCGACGGTGCGAAGATCCTCACCCTCGACACCGACGCGGTGCTCGACGCATCAGAGGACATCTGGAGATCCCTCTGCCTCAGGTGACCTAAACCAGACATCTGCTGTCCGTCCCCGAACAGGGACGGCAGCGGATCCACCTTTTAACACATTTCCTACCTGGCACGAGTCAGATAATATTTTATTAACGCGAGTCATTGGCACGCCAATAGTTAGCACGCCTCCTGTTGTTCGAGAGGCGCCTACTAGTCAAGGTAGTGAACCAATGGCTATTTCAGACATTGCAGACAAGATCAATGAGGCCTTGGATCCAGTCGATGCATGGATTAACGACTATCCGGACGTGTACGCCTGGTATGTCGCGTTCGTATTCATCATCGCAGCGGGACTCTTCTTCCTGTACAGATTCAGGGCCATGCAGATCACGACTCTCCCCGAGCAGGCCAAACTGCTCAGGCCGTCCAACCTGGACGGGAAGCCGGATCACGAGAAGAAAGGAATGATTTCCTCATTCCAGGCATTCTGTGTCGGAATGGGTGCGCGTGTCGGTGTGGGAAACATCACCGGAGTAACCTCGGCCATCATCATGGGTGGTGCGGGAGCGGTCTTCTGGATGTGGATCTTCGCACTCCTCGGCGCATGCACGTCCTTCGTCGAGTGCACGCTCGGACAGCTCTTCAAGGAGAAGAAGTCCGACGGCAACTTCCACGGCGGTCCCGCTTATTACATCAAGAACGGACTCAAGAACCACAAGTTCGCGATCTTCATCGCATTCTGGATCATCGTCACATACGGTGTAGGATTCATCGCCAACCAGGCGGCCAACTCCGCAAGCGCGTTCACCAGGATCGACACCCTCGCCGACATCGACGGTATCACCATATTCCTCGGCATCATCTTCGCGGGACTCACGGCCGCCCTCATCTTCGGAGGGATCAAGCGTGTCGCCAAGGTCTCCGAGATCATGGTCCCGGTCATGGTCGTCATCTGGCTGGTGCTCGGTATCATCGCGATCATCATCGGATATAAGAATATCGGATGGGCAGCCTCCGAGATCTTCTCCAATGCGTTCAACTTCAAGCAGGTGTTCGCCGGATTCGCGGGAAGCTGTATCATGTGGGGTCTGAAGAGGGGAGTCTTCTCCAACGAGGCCGGTATCGGTTCCGTGCCCAACGTGGCATCGCAGTCCCACGTCAACCACCCGATCCGTCAGGGTCTCGTACAGTCCATCGGTGTCCTCATCGATACCATCGTCGTCTGTTCGATCACCGCATTCATGGTCCTCACCTGCCTGCCCGGCGGAAAGGACGGATGGAACGGTATCTGGGACTTCGAGGGACGCGGAAGCGGAATGGCGATCGGAGTCGTCCAGGACTCCATGGCGGATGCGTTCGGCGGCGACTGGATCCTCTGGGTCCTCGCGATCTTCATGTTCGTCTTCGCATTCAGCTCGCTGATTGCGTACTACTCCATGTCCGAGGCGAACCTGAGGTTCATCAAGGACGACGACAAGTTCGTCACCGGACTCCGTATCTTCATCGTGGTCATCGTGTTCTTCGCATGCATCATCCCTGTCGGAATGGTTTGGGATATCTGCGACGTGTTCATGGCGATCATGGGTATCTTCAACATCATCGCGCTGTTCATGCTCTACAAGTATGTCGCTGCACTCTACAAAGACTACAGGAAGCAGAAGGCGGCAGGCGTTGAGGACCCGGTGTTCGACGTGAACAAATGGGATTCCGAGGGTCTCGACACCAGCGGAATCACGGTCTGGACCGGACACACCCGCGGCGACGAGTGAGTAAAACAGAGGGGAATCCCCCCTCTACCTTATCTTTTGTTTTTCGTTCAGATGGCGGGGCGTATCGCTCCGCTGCGGGTCAGGACCACGACATCCGTCGGGATATCCTTCCCGCTTGCTTCCACGGCCTCGTCGACCTTAAGTGCCAGAGGTCCGCAGCAGGGCACCTCCATCCTCACGACCGTGATGGATTTCACATCGTTCTTCGCAACGATCGCCTTCAGCTTGTCCAGGTCCACGTTCCCGAGCTTGGGGCATCCGATGATCTTCGCACCGTCCTTCCCGAACTCGTTCATGATGCTCGCCCTCGTGAATGCGGAGCAGTCGGCCGCTATGAGCAGGTGCTTCCCGTCGAAGAACGGGTTCCTCTCCGCCACCAGCTCCAGCTTGATGGGCCACTGCGTGTCCATGGTGATCATCGGACCGAGGTTCTCCCCTGCGGAGTCGACGAACGAGATCGCATTCTGAGGGCATGCCGGCAGACAGTCGCCTATGCCGTCGCAGAGCAGTCCGTTGACAAGCTTCGCCTTTCCGTCCACGAGGCCCAATGCGCCCTCGTGGCATGCCTTCACGCACAGTCCGCAGCCGTTGCAGCGGGATCCATCGATCACGATCGTCTTCATGTACGCATCGAAAGGGAACAGGGATAAAAGTATGGCGGTCCGCCGGATAGTAAATGGTTGAGAACCGTGCCCGAAGGCACGTGAAGATTCACTTCTTGAGCTTCTTGTTGATCTTCTCGAGCTCCCTCTTGGCCTCCTTGTCGCCTGCGTCGGCCTTGGCCTGGAGCTCCGCAGCCTCTTTCTTGAGCTGCTGTTCCTTCTTTGTCTTGTCCTTCTTGCTCATTGCCATGTGTATCGCTTCCGTGCCCCTAGGGGGCCGTTGACGGTGGGATGTGTTCGCACTATAAACGGATGTCCCTTCGGAACGCGACGGGCATGAAGGTCCCGTAAACCGGGAACCGTCAGAAGAAGATGAGTGCCGCCGGCGATGCCGCCGGCGTTTGGTGTTTCAGAATATCGCGAACAGCGCTCCGACGAAGAACACGAGGAGCAGACCGATCAGGAATCCCACAAGTCCGCCGACGACGACGTTGCCCACTTTCTTCTGGTCGATCACCGCGAAGACTATCACGGCGATGACGAGTACGATCAATCCGGTAAAGATTCCGAAAACGAACGTTCCCAGCAGTCCGATGACGAATCCGATCAGAGTGGCCGGATCGCTAAGGTTGAAACCCTTCTTCTTTGCCATTTTATCCCTTTCCCCGGTACGATGTACCGACAGTGCGTCACAGGCCGCTGGAATGCGGCCGTTGGTTACGAAATGGTTTCATGGTAAATGAATACGATAGGTGCGACGGCCCCGTCAAGGCTTATCTATCGGACGGCGTATAGGCACACCATGGGAAAGAAGGCAGCCGCCGTTGCGCGTCATGCGATAGCATTGGCCGTCGGTGTGAGGACAGCGCGTTCCGCGATAAACGAGGCTATATCCTATACCCATAAGATCACGTGGAAGGACTGGAAGGGCGAAATCATCGATGTCACCGAGGTGAAGCACGGCTCGATCCCGGAGCACGAGGTCCCGAAGAGACCGTCCACTCGCAGGTACGACTTCCAGTTCGAGGAGTGGGTCCCGCCGTTGAGGGAGGCGACGTCCGATGCGACATACCAGGCGAGGTTCCTGGAGAAGAGGAAGGGATCCAACCCCATAGTCTTCGGGATGTACAACCACGTGACCAAGCTTAACACTCATTTCGTCACCTATTACGACGACGGATACTTCCAGACGCCCGCATCGGAGACGAACAGGTCGCTGACCACGTTCGCGCTGTCGCTGGCGCTGTCCACGGGATACATGTGCCTGGACCCCGCGGACAACGCCCTGTACGTGAAGAACCTGCTGTACAACATCGGATGCACGAAGGTGGCCGTCAATGACTATTATCTCTCCGGAAGGAAGGACATGGAGAACATCGGCGTGGCCATCGGCCTCAGGGAATGCGACATGCCCACCCTGTTCATAGCCATCAAGGGTTCCCATTACGGGGCGGAGTTCGGCGGCAACATGACCGTCGGGACGGTGGACGAGGCCAACGGACGCCACATGGGATTCGCCACCGCCAGGGACCGCGTGATGGATTTCGTCCGCGACACCGTCAAAGGATTCGGTCTGTCAGGGAGGGTCAGGATGCTCACCACGGGATACAGCCGCGGAGGCGCCGTTTCCAACCTGGTCGCCTCGGGACTCACGGACATGGCGCTCGACGGCACCCTCGAAGAGTGCATGGGGGTGACGATGGAACGCGACGACATGTACGGATTCTGCTTCGAACCCGCATTGTGCCAGTATGACAGCGACCCCCGTGAGGACAGGTATCCGAACATCCTCAGTGTCATCGATCCCAACGACCTCGTGACCAAGGTCCCGCCGGTACGCTACGGGTTCACCCTGTACGGCAGGAGGAAATATCTGAGGTCCAACGATCCCCAGACCGTCGCCAGGATGCTGAGGTACATGGACAAGTACTTTGGCCCGGGGGTATCATCGTACTACAACGTCCCGGGTTTCGTGAAGCATTCGGGCGTGGAGACGCTCGATCAGCTGATGGACATGGTCATCAACCGTGCCGTCGGCACATACGGGGACAGGGATTACTACGTGAAGCATCTCCAGGACGATCTCGCCTACACAATATTCGCGATCATGACGAACCTGGACGAGGCCAGGAGGACGCTGGCCGCCTTCGATCCCTCCAGGCTGAGCTTCAAGGACACGCTGGAGGCGCTGTTCAACAGGAAGGTGTTCGTGGAGAGAGCCTCCAAGTACGTCATAGACTTCAACACCGCCACCAACACCGACACCAAGAGGATGCTGTCCGTGGCAGGCCAGGGATACGATCTGGTTAAGCGTACCAAACCCGACGACCTGTACAAGATATTCGTGGGACTCAGGAGCAACTACAAGAGGATAGGCACCCCGCACTATCCGCTGGGTCCTCTGTCCTTCCTGCTGGCGGAGGATCCCAATTACCGCATCTGATCAGGCGAACAGCGACACAATGCGGTCCGACTCGGACTCTATCTTCGCATCGTCGTACGTTATGGTGATGGCCTCATTGGGGCAGACGTCCGCGCATCTCCCGCACCCGCGGCACCTGTCCTGGTCGAGCACGCATTTCCCGTCCTCTATCTTTATGGACTTCGTGAAGCAGATGTCCATGCACAGGCCGCAGCCTATGCATCTCCCGCTGTCCGTGTTGACCGTCACCCCGTCCATGCGCTTGAAGATCGCCCCGATGTCGTCGGAGATGTCCCTGGTGACGTTCCAGAGGCAGCAGCAGGGACAGCAGTTGCAGATTGTCATGAGGTCGTTCTTCTTTCCGGTACTCAGCCATATCCTGTCGAGCTTGTTCCTTCCGATTATGTGCACCAGACCCTTGCTGGCACATTCGTCAAGATATGCCTCCGCCTCCTCGACGGTGGCCATGTGCCCCATCTCCGGAGGTATCCTCTCGGTTCCGTTCCCGAGGAATATGCATCCGTGGTCCACGGGATAGTTCTCGCACTTGTTGGACCTCCTGCAGAGGCAGAAGTTCATGATGAAGATCCTGTCGTCCATCTTCCTTATCACGGATTTGACCATCTCGCTGGGGAGGACCGTCCTGTCTCCCGCATCCTCGATGTCCAGGTCCATTTCAATCTTTCTCGAGCGGGCGACGGTGTCCTTCGGCACGACGACCATGTCGTCCCCGTCGAACAGCCCCTCCCTCACCGCGTTGCCGAAGACCCTCGATTTCCTGGTCCATCTGGCGAGTCTGTATCTGGAGTTGAAGAACAGTCCCATCACCCTGACGGTGAGGCGCGGTATGAATCTCATCGGAGGGAGAGGGGATTGTTTTCTTAAAACCTATCTGCACCCTTCCCTATCTTTTATTAATGTGCGCCCGCATTAGGAAGGCGTTTGGAAGTTGTTCCGATGGACACGCAGGACTTTATCGGATTGGCCATCGTCTACGGCATAATCGTCGTCTCCCTCGCATTCAGCCTCATCAACGAGAAGCTCGGCTGGGGACTCGATACCCGCAAGATCGTCCACATCGGTATCGGCAACTTCGTCTTCGTGTGGTGGATGTTCTCCGCCCAGTGGATAATGCTGGCATTCTTCGCCGTGCCCTTCGAGATCGTCCTCATCCTCGCGGCGTTCGGCGACAACCCGGTGTCCAGGTCCAAACTGGGCGAGTTGTCCAAGGACAAGGGGCACAGGACCGGGCTGATATTCTACGTGTTCAGCATCATCGTGCTGATAGTGTTCTTCTTCGACCATTGGGTCGCCGCCTCCATCGGTATCGTGGCGATGACCTACGGCGACGGTTTCGGAAGCGTCGTCGGAAGGAAGTACGGGAAGCACAAGACCATCAACGGGAAGTCCCTGGAGGGCTCCATCGGCGTGTTCATGGCGTCCATGATAATGGCCTTCGTCGTCATAGGGTTCTACACGTTCATCTGCTCCAACGGGTACTATGCCGGCGACTACGAGACCAGCATACCCTTCTGGATCCTGCCGCCGGTGGTGGGACTGATAACCGCTGTCACCGAGATGGTCTGTCCCGGCGAGTACGACAACATATTCATCCCGCTGCTGACCGCCGGCACAGCGGTCCTCATGGGGCTGTGACCGATGACATGGTACGCGGTCGACGGGATGGACGGTTCCGGGAAGACCACGTCCTCCGACCTGATAAGGGAGCGTCTGGAGGCCAGGGGCAGGAAGGTCCTGGAGATCACGCATCCCAACGAATCCTGCATATTCGGGAGGCTGGCTTCCAAGGCATTGTGCATGCGCGGGAAGTTCGCCGAGAAGCTGTCCACGCTGCTGTACATAATCGACGTGCTGCATTCCCTTGACGTCAAGAGATGGCGCGGGAAGGGTTATGACGACGTCATATTCGTCAGATACAGCATGGCCGCGGCATATCTCCCGGAATCGCTTTGCGTCAAGGCCTATGAGATCATCGAGAAGATACTGCCCGTCCCGGACGTCAAGGTGTTCGTGGACATCGAACCGAAGGTGGCCATGGAGAGGATCCTGGCTAGGGGGGAGGAGCTGGAGCTGTTCGAGACCGAGGAGAAGCTCGAGGCCACCCGCAGAAAGATGCACTCCATCGCAGGGTCATGGCATGTGATTGACAATTCGGGAACGCTCGAGAACACCGTCGCGCAGACCGAGGCGTTCCTCGACAGCCTGTGGGGAGAGGAATGAGGGA
>JAFPVN010000112.1 GCA_017395275.1 Candidatus Methanomethylophilaceae archaeon
GAAGTACTACGCCAAACAGAACGAGAGCACGGTTGGGTTCATCTACAGGGTATTCGCGGACAACGGCGCCCACAACGAGAGAAGCGCACAGCTCCGCATGGACATAAGGATCTACTTCGACGTGACGCTGGAGACACACGTTGACACCTACACCAACAGGATGACCGATGCGAGCCTCGGCATCAAGCTGAGCATGCACGACAAGGAGTACAACGACATCAAGGTGAAGATCGAGAAGAACGAGGACGGGTCCCCGGAGTACATGACCATCGACTACGCCGAACACAGCGTCGACAGCATGCTCTACATCGACTTCGGCCTGTCCATGGACATGGAGGACATGATCATGGACTCGAGCACTCCGACATGGGACGTCACTCCGCTCGTGGTCGAGCACGTGGACAGGTCGATCGTATCCTCGGACCTGGCCGACAGTGTATGGGCGATGGTCCTCCAGTCCGCCGGGGACGGGATGGGCAGCGTCGAACTGCCCGAACTGATACTCAAGCTCCTGGGCTCGGGGAGCAGGATGCTGGACCTCTTCGAGACCATAAAATCACTAACAAGCACCGATGTGCCAGATATTGGATTCAAGCTCGGTTTCACCGCATCCGACCACAACGACGGCACATACGACTACTGCAGACTGACATCCGTGAGGGACGCGCACAACGAGTACGACTTCCCGTGGAACGGATACATCCTCGACATGAAGAGGGTCGTGGCCCTCATACCCGACGGCGTAATCCCCGAGGAGAGGAAGATGGTCATTGACGGCGTCATAGATGCGCTCGGATGGAACGCGATAAACGTGCACGACATATCCTCCGATCCCGAGACGGAACAGAACTGCGCCAGGATCCAGAGCTACGTGGCATCGGTGATGGAGGAGGACGAGGCCACCGACTATCACACCCCCGATGTCTACATCTACGTGGCATGCGCGGGCATAATCGCGATATGCGCAGTCATGATACTCATCTGGAGGCGCGTGATATGAACATGACCAAGGATGAATTCAAGCGCGCCACCGCGATGTGGGGCATCGCACTCTGCGTGTTCGCCGCCGCCGTTGGATGGGTGTTCATGAGGTTCGGACAGGCCTGGTCCATCGGCGACCTGCCGCCGTCCGAGTACGTGATGGAGATCGTCCCCGCGTATGTGGTGACAGAGGTCGCACTCATCCCCGTGGGAGGGAAGCTGGTCGACAAGTACGGATGCAAACCCGTGCTCGCTGCAGGGGCGTTCATCTACATCGTGGCATCGATGGTCTGCCTGCTGTCCACGTCCGTGGAGATGCTCGTCGCCCTCAGGTTCGTCCAGGGAGCCGGAGCCGGCCTGATCCTCGGAATGGGATTCACCTCCGTATCAAGATTCTACGCCCCCGCTGACAGGGGCAAGTGCAACGAGCTGATGACGGCGGCCTTCGCCATCGCATCGCTGTTCGGAACCGCCACGGGATACTTCCTCACCGACACCATCAACTGGAGGGCGGGATACGTCCTCTTCCCCGCGCTCATGCTCATCGGTCTGGTCGTGGCATGCAAGACGCTCCCGGAGGAGAAGACGTCTGACCGCAAAGTGGACGTCCCCGGCATGATACTGTCCGCTCTGGTCTTCGGTACGGCCACAGCATACACGCAGATGGTCAACGAGCAGTTCGACCTCCTGAGCCTGAAGTCTCTGGGGATGGCGATACTGATCATCGCCCTGCTCGCAGCCCTCATTTACAGGTCCTACCACTGCGACGGACCTACGATGCCCGTCCGCACCACCGCGTTCATGAAGACGCACATCGTCCTCATGTTCATGTTCAGTCTTTGCGGACTCGGGCTGATCACATACTTCTTCAAGCTCTATCTCACGTACTACGAGTTCAACATCTACAAAGCCAGCCTGATGTTCCTGTGCATGCTCATCGGAGCCGCCGTGACCTCGATGATCGGAGGGCGCCTGGTGTTCAAGACCGGCGCCAGACCGTGGATCATAGGAGGTTCGTGCGTCGTTACCATCGGCCTGCTGCTCACCCACCTGATCGCCGACAAGGGCGTGCCCCTCATGGCACTGTCCCTGTTCGTGTTCGGTTTCGGTCTCGGATGCATCGTCACCGAGATCCTCTGCAGCTACCAGTCGGTGATGCCCAAGGAGGACGTCGGACAGCACACCGGCAACCTGATGGCCGTGCGCATGGTCGGGATCATGGCTGGCAGCGCGATCATCGGTGCATACATCAACGAGGTCATCGAGAGGGGACGCTCCATGACGGTCATCGACGTCACCGCTGCGGATAATGTGATCACAGCCCTCACCGAGGACATCGTCAGCGGGCTGAAGTACGTGGCGGATTCCCTGGACACAGGTTTCCTGACGGTGTGCGTGATCCTCGCGATGGCCACCACCGTGCTGACGGCGATCGCCCACAACCTCAACAAGGACGACGTGAAGGCCCTCGAGGCTTACGCGTCGGAACAGGGATCCGAGGAAGAGGAATAAGATCAGAGCGCGCCGCATTCTCTTGCATGTGCCAGATGTATGCCTATGTGCCCTATTCCGAGCACCGAGGCCGCGACCGCGAGTATCGGATTGCACCCGTATACAGCAAGGAGCAGGAATGCCACCACGGGTAATGACGAGCCGGGGACGGGTATCCCGAACATGCTCCCGTACTGATCCCTCATCGTCCTCCCGCTCCTGAAGTAGCGTGCCCAGTAGACCTCGTACAGCACCATGGCGGAGAAGGATGCCACCATCCACCAGGACCACGCGGTCCACGGACGCAGGTTGAAGTCCGAGAATATCGGGGCTATACAGGTGACCGCGACCTCCCCTGCGCGTTCCATCGCCAGCAGGATGCGGTTCTCGTTCCCCGCATCGTAGTCCAATGGCTGTGCCTTCGACCACATTATGTTCGGGATGAACAGCATCAGGAGATAGATCAGGCCGACGTAGGAGATTCCGAATTCCACGCACTGTCATCCGCTCGCCTGGATTTGTCTCTATCGGAACGTCACCTTTAACATCGGCGAAGCCAATCCGCCCGGCATGAGGATCGAGGATGTCATGGACATCGCCAGGCGCGCCGGGGAGATGATGAAGGGCGCGGACAGGATAGAGGTCAGGGACAAGGGCTCCAAGGAGAACCACGTCACCAACATGGACGTCGCCGTCCAGGAGTTCCTGAGGAAGGAACTCACCGGCCTCCTCCCGGGATCCTCGTTCGTGGGCGAGGAGAACGATTACGCCGACAGGTCGGGGAAGATGTACTGGGTCGTCGATCCCATCGACGGGACCACCAACTACATCAGGAACCTGCAGATCTCGGTCACGTCGATAGCGCTGGTTGAGGATGACGAGCCTGTCCTGGGCGTCGTCTACAACCCCTTCACCGACGAGATGTACCATGCCGAGAAGGGGAAGGGCGCGTTCCGCAACGGTTCCCCCATACACGTATCGGACAGGGACGTTCCCCATTCCATATTCGCCACGTCGTGGTGCGCCTACGACAAGACGAAGTCCAGGCGCTCGTTCAACATATCGAACAGGATGTTCTTCGTCTGCGAGGACATAAGGCGCATGGGCGCAGCGGCGTACGAGCTGTGCAAGCTCGCGGAAGGGTGCGTAGACCTCTACTTCGAACCGATCCTTTGGCCGTGGGACCATGCCGCGGCATCCGTCATAATAAAAGAAGCGGGCGGGCAAATTACCGGTCAGAACGGATGTGCCAGCCTCAGGAATACGGACAGGGTGGCAGCCGCCAACAGCGCCGACAGCCTCGCCTACCTGTCCATGGTCATCGACGACGAGTATTCCAAGGGATGATCAGTCGTCGTGATGGTGGTGGTGCTCCCCATCATGGTGATGGTGGTGCTCCCCGTCCTCGTCATGGTCGTGGCAATGGCATTCCTCACCGTCGTGGTGATGCTCATGGTCATGATCGTGGTCATGGCAGCCGCATGTGCAGTCGGGACCGTGCTCATGGTCGTGGTGATGCTCATGGTCATGATCGTGGTCATGGCAGCCGCATGTGCAGTCGGGTCCGTGGTCGTGGTGGTGATGGTGATGGGACGAGCTGTGCTCGTGGATGTCCATCATTATCCCGGAATCCTCGAACGCGTGCAGGGTCCTGTGCTCGAGCTCGTGGTCGTCCACGTCGAGGACCGCTGCCATGAAGCTGAACTGGACGGTCTGGCTGGGCCTGACCTTCCCGTGGAAGAGCACACCCTCGTCGATGTCGGTGAGGTTCATGGTCACCGTCTGGTCGCCGTTGGTGACGGCCATCTTGATGTGGCCCATGAGCGCTCCGGACTCCCTCTCGACCCACCTTCCGACCTGCATGAGGACGTCTGCGAGCCTTGCCTCCACATCCGCGTTGAATCCGCGGATCTCCCCGTTGAGTCCGATGGACTTGCCGTTGGCAAGCTCCGCCGAGTTGAACTCACTCATGGGTGACCGCCTCCAGCGCTTCCTTGACGCCCTCGCCGGTGATGGCGGACATCTTGTACATCGGGACCTTCCCGACGTTCAGTGCCAGCCACATCTCGGTGTCCGCGAGGCTCTTCGCGGATGCGACGTCGATCCTGTTTATCAGCACAGCCTTCGATCCCTCCAGCTGCTGGCGGACGAAGGTCTCCTTCTTGGCCGCGAACACTGGGAACCTCACCGCGTCCACGACGCCGATGATCTCGGGTTCGTCGAAGCGGGGCATGTCGCTAAACAGCTCCTCGGAGTCGTTGAGGGTCTCCTTGATCTTGGAGGGCAGGGCGAGTCCGGTGGGTTCGATGAGCATGACATCGGGCTTGATGTCGAGCGCGATCTTCCTCACGGCCACCTGGAGCTCCGATTTGAGGGAGCAGCAGACGCAGCCGTCGGGAAGCTCGGTGGTGTTGTATCCTTCAGCCGCAAGGGTCTTACCGTCGACACCGATCTCGCCGATGTCGTTTACCAGTACGGCGACCTTGTTTCCCTTGCCAATGAACGAGTTGGCGATCTTCATCAGAATGGTGGTCTTCCCGCTTCCCAGGAATCCGCCCAATACTATCATGCGCATGTGCCCCGCATGCGCGACTAAGTAGATTAAGATGGCGTTCCGCGTTCGATGGGCGTAGCAATTGCCGTTAAATCCGTACAAGCAATCCGACCCTCTGGGGCTCAGCGATGCCGAGATAGACGGCCTGATAGCGAGGCTCTGTTCCTGAACGGGGTCGTATCCGAATTCCCCTCAACAACCATATAATATCCGGACTCCGATTTTCGGCCATGAAGTCCTTCAAGCTCGCCATGTCGCCCATGGTATCGGATTCCAGAGACATCGATTCGAACGCCCACAGGATCTGCGACCTGGCGGAGGACGCGGCGAACATGGGGTGCGGGATGGTCTGCTTCCCCGAGGCGTCGCTCACGGGATACACCACGTCGGAACCCGCATCGGTGAAGGCGGACGACCTGCGCATAGCGGAGATCGCCGACATGTCCGAGGACATCGACATAGTGTTCGGGTTCGCCGAGAAGGCCGATGACGGACTGTACATCACGCAGGCGGTATGCTCGCACGGCGAGGTCGTGGGGACGTACAGGAAGACCCATCTCGGCATGAGGGAGGTCAAGGTCTTCAAGGCGGGGAACGGGCTGCCCGTGATAGAGACGGACAACGCCAAACTGGGGATCGCACTGTGTTGGGAATCCCACTTCCCCGAGATAGCTGGCACATACGATCACAAGGGCGCGGAGCTCATACTCATGCCCGCGGCTTCCAATCTCGACTTCGACAGGAGGATAGCCTCGTGGAAGACCTTTCTGTCCACGAGGGCATCGGACAACAGGGTCTTCGTGGCCGCCTGCAACAACGACGGGAGGGCGACCCTCTGTGTGTCCCCCGACGGGAAGGTTGTCAAGAACACCGAGACCGAGGGTTACGACATCTACGAGATCGATGCCTCGCTGTACGGGAAGTACCGTACCGGCGAGGAGACCATGCACAACATAAGGTACCAGGCGCACCGCAGGCCGGACCTATATCAGTAAAGATACGGATCCCTGCCTTCCGGCAGGTAAGATGGTCAGTTCTCCATGACGTTCTGGTCTTCCAGGTACGCCAGGATATCCTTCCTGAGCTGGGTGAACTCTGGGTTGGTCCTGTCGCGCGGTCTGTCCCACGGGACGTCGATGATCTTGAAGATAGTCGACGGACGCTTGGACAGGATGACCACACGGTCGCTGAGGTAGAGCGCCTCGTCGACGGAGTGGGTGACGAACAGGATCGTTCTCTCGCTGCGCTGGATGATCTTCACCAGCTGCTCCTGCATGATGTTCCTGGTCTGTGCGTCCAGAGCACCGAAGGGCTCGTCCATGAGGATTATCGCAGGATGCATCACCAGCGCACGGGCGATGCCCACACGCTGCTTCATACCTCCGGAAAGCTCGTGGATGCGGGAATCGGCGAACCTCTCCAGACCGACGGCCTTGATGTACCTCATGGCGCGCACCTCGCGCTCCTCCTTGGGCACCCCGGCGACCTCCATGCCGAACTCGACGTTCTGCCTGACGGTCCTCCACGGGAACAGGGCGAAGTCCTGGAACACCATACCGCGGTCGGAACCGGGTCCGATGCACTCCTTGTCGCCAATCAGGATGGTACCCGACGTGGGCTGGAGCAGTCCCGCGATGGAACGCAGGATGGTGGTCTTACCGCATCCGGAAGGTCCGACGATGGAGATCAGCTCACCCTTCTTCACGTCGAGGGTGAAGTTCTCCACCGCGACGATCTCCTTGTCGTCGGTACGGTATACGACGCGGAGGTTGTCTATCTTCATGAGGGTCCCGCCCTCGGGGATGTC
>JAFPVN010000113.1 GCA_017395275.1 Candidatus Methanomethylophilaceae archaeon
CTGATGGAGACGATCTACGGCGCGATCTCGGTCCCGCTGGAGATGCTGCAGACCCTCCTGAACGATGCGCTCCAGGACATCTTCGAGGGCATCGGCATCGAGGACATATGCATCATGCTCGGATCGCAATCCATTACCCTGAACGTCTTCGGCATGAAGGTCACCGTCCAGACCAACCTCAGGTCGCTGGAGAAATCCAGCAAGGATTACGTGAAGGTGATTGCGGAGAGGGACATGGGTAACGGCTGCACGCTGAACGCCACCCTCTCCCTCAAGGAGAACACGAGGGTCGGGAAGTACATCACCGCATCCGGCGGTGTGTCCGGCGGCGACTGGGCGTTCAACCTCGAACTGGACCCCATGTTCAGCTCCGGCACCCATTTCGCCACCATCAGCGGGCACATAAGGGACATCGACTACAGCGGCACCATCCCCGAGCTGGTCCAGTATCAGATCCTGGACGTCAGCACGAACGACATCCCCGGCGTGAGGGAGGCACTGAGCAACATCCCCCTCCCGGCCGTCGGATTCAAGGCGAACGTGGAAATCGGACTGTACTCCAAGTACGACCTTCCGATAGAGAGGGGACTGCTGATCAACGAGGTCGAACTCAACCCCGAGGGCAACGACGCGGGCCGCGAATGGGTGGAGATCTACAACAACACCGACACCGACGTCAACCTGCTGGGATACACGCTGGCACAGACGGGTTCGGACAAGAAGGCGGTCTCGTTGGACAGGATAATCCTGACCCCGCACCAGAGGGCGGTGGTGTACTTCGACGGACAGTCCCTTAAGAACGGCGACAGCGGACACGGCGAGAGGATCCTGCTGTACGACAGCTACGGTAACGTGGTGGACCGTACCCCCGCCCTGAGGGACAGGGAGAACGACGGCCGCACGTGGCAGAGGACCTCGGACGCATCGGTGAACTGGTCGTTCATGCCCGGCACCGAGGACTCCAAGAACAACGGCGAGATGCTGGGCGGATTCATGATGAAGACCGTCCTGATCGACTTCGCCAAGGATGCGGCCGTGGAGGTTCTCGATGAGATGGGCGACAGGGTCCAGGGCACGGACCAGGCGATGGAATACGCCGAGAGGGTGGTCGCCCGCATAGTGGAGAAGTTCATCGACTGCGTGTCCAAGAGCCTGGTGGAGGCCTGCGCGTTCGTGAAGGTGGAATTGGCGGACTACACCCAATCGCAGCACTTCGGCATCAAGGTGATGCTGGGGATCGATTCAGACATAATCAACGACACCCTGAGGTACATAGCGTCGATGATCCCGGTCATCGGGGAGCACATCGCCTGTCCCGAGGGACTCACCGCGGAGAACATCCTCTACCAGGACGTGTTCCTCAGGACATTGGTCTACACGGGCATGTCCGCCCCCAAGTTCCTCGGAAGCATGATGGACGACACCGAGGTTGATACCGCCATATCGGTCAAATGCAACCTCTCCGCGATCTCCACGCTCTTCGGCGAACAGAAAGGGAAGTGGAGGGCCGAGGCGGGCATCGTGATGGAGAACGTGCCCACCGAAGCTGTGCCAGACTGCTTCGAACCGAGATCGTACATGAAATCAGACCTCTGGCTCTTCCGCATGACCTTCACGGAGGGCGATAGCACGTTGTGACCGCGCGCTTAACTTAATATAAAGGGTCGGCGTCTTATCCAAACATGGCCGAGAAGACGTACAGGATACCTACGGTGCTCACTGCTGAGGAGCTCTTGGACAAGGCGTTCCACAGGGCATCCAAGATTTCGATAAAGGGCACCAACTTCCTGGACGGGAAGAAGAAGACGGTGCTCGCCAAGGTCACCGCGTCGGGTGACATCATCACCGACGCCCTCGGCGGATACGTGGAGAAGTTCCCCCGCATCGAGAAGGACGAGGACTTCCTCCCCGAGCTGGTCGACATCATCATCGGCCTCGACCAGTACAAGAAGTCGCTGGGAGCGGTCAACTGGGCCTGCAACCGCATGGAGAAGCTCAAGACCGAGACCCTCAGGAACATCAGGCGCAGCAAGGACCCGGAGATCATCGATTCCATAAGGGGTCAGTTCTACGGACGCACGTCCTCGCTGATGGGGCAGATCTCCAAGGACCTGCTGTTCCTTCAGGAGTGCAAGAACAAGTTCAGGAACCTGCCGTCGGTGGACGCGAACGTCCCCACGCTGGTCGTGGCCGGATTCCCCAACGTGGGGAAGAGCAACCTCGTGACCGTCCTGAGCAGCGCCACCCCCGAGATAGCGCCGTATCCGTTCACCACCAAGGGTATCATCGTCGGCCACATCGACGACGAGTGGAGGAAATACCAGATCATCGACACGCCCGGACTCCTGGACAGGGACCTGTCCGAGCGCAACGACATCGAGATGCAGGCGATCCTCGCCCTGAAGTATCTCACACACGTCATGCTCGTGGTCCTGGACCCGTCGGAGACCTGCGGTTACGACATGGAGAAGCAGATGAAGCTGCTCACGTCCCTCCAGAAGGGATTCAAGGGCGTCCCGATAATCGTCGCCGAGAGCAAGTGCGACGTCTTCAAGTCGGGCAACCCCGACCGCATAGTGTTCTCCGCCAAGACCGGGGAGAACATGGAGACCCTCCGCACCGCGGTCATCGAGGAGCTCAGGAAGATCAGATTAGAGATAGCACCGGACGAGGAGTGACCATGCCGGAACTCGTCTTCAGTGAGGAGATCGGCAACTATTTCAACGACCTCGCCGCCAAGAACGAGGTCTGCTACGAGGTGGCCAGGAAGGCCAGGCGCGTAGGCAGGGACCCGAAGACGGAGGTTGAGGTGCCCCAGGCGCAGGACCTCGCATCGAGGGTCGAGAAACTACTGGAGGACTACAACGTCACGGGCGTGGCGGAGGTCATCCGCAAGCTCACCGACGAGTACGGCAACAGGGAGATCGTCTCGCTGAAGGCCGCAGAGTACATGGCCACGCAGTCCGAGGGGCTGTCCCGCGAGAAGGCCCTGGACAGGGCCATCCGTGTCGGATTGGCGGTGCTCACCGAGGGTATCCTGGTCGCTCCGCTGGAGGGTATCGCGGACACCAAGATCAAGCAGAACGCCGACGGCTCCGAGTTCGTGGACCTCATGTTCGCCGGACCCATCCGTGCGGCGGGAGGTACCGCCCAGGCCATGAGCGTCCTGCTGGCGGACATCGTCAGGGTGCAGCTGGGCATCGGCAAGTACCAACCCACCGAGGGAGAGATCAACAGGTTCCTTGAGGAGATTCCTCTGTACAAACAGTGCCAGCATATCCAATACTCCCCGTCCAACGAGGAGATCAAGCTCATTGTAGGCAACTGCCCGATCATGATCGACGGAGAGGGTACTGAGAGGATGGAGATCTCCGGATTCAGGGACCTCCCGCGCATTTCCACCAACCAGGTCAGGGGAGGAGCCTGCCTGGTCGTGGCCGAGGGAATGTGCCTCAAGGCCGCCAAGCTGCAGAAGCACGTCAAGAAGCTCAAGATGGAAGGCTGGGAGTTCATGGACCAGTACCTGGCCATGAAGGGTGCCGCCGTCGCCACCAACAAGGACGAGGTGAGGTCCGTCCACAAGTCGGACAAGTACCTCAAGGACATCGTCGCCGGGAGGCCCATCTTCGGACACCCCATGGAGGTCGGCGGATTCAGGCTCAGGTACGGAAGGGCGAGGACCAGCGGACTGGCGTCCCTGGCGTTCTCGCCGGCCAGCACATACATATTGGACGAGTTCCCCGCACTGGGGACGCAACTTAAGATCGAGAGGCCGGGGAAGGCCTGCGTGGTCACCCCGTGCGACCAGCTGGACGGACCCATCGTCCTGCTGAGGAACGGCGACCTGGTACAGTGCCAGACATCCGAGGAGGCCAAGGCCGTAAGGGGAGAGGTGGCCGAGATCACCGACAACGGGGAGGTCCTCGTGCCCTTCGGGGAGTTCTGCGAGAACAACCACTTCCTGGTCCCCAGCGGATATCCCATCGAATGGCACGTCCAGGAGGTGGAGGAGTACTTCGAGAAGCAGAAGGAGAAGGAGATCGGCGCCGAGCTCAGGGCGAAGGCCGAATCCGAGATCCGTTCGAAGATCGACTCCATCGAGGATGAAGGGAAGAAGGCCAAGAAGGAGGCGTCCTTCGACGCCGACGTGGAATCGCTGTACAAGAAGATGCTGAAGGAGGCCACCAATGCCAAGGACCTCCTCCCCGAGGACATCGAGAGGCCGACATGGGAGAGGGCGAAGGAGATGTCGCACACCATGGGCGTCCCGATGCACCCCTACTACAACCTGTTCTGGTACGATGTCAAACTGGACAACCTGAAAGGACAGAGGCGCTTCATCCTGGAGAACGGGAGGTTCTCCGACGGCACGTTGGTCGTACCGAGGGAACCGATGTCCAAGAGGGTCCTGGAGGACCTGGGCGCCCTGCACAAGGTGCGCGACGGCAATGTCATCATAGATCCCAGATACGGCGAACCTCTGATCGAGTGTCTGGGTCTTTCGCATGAGGGCGAGAGGATCGTCGAAAGGAAAGAGCTCGAGGGGGACACCACCCTCAACGCCGTGTCGTCGGCGTTGGGCATCGAGGTCCGCGCGAGGGCGATCATCAGGATAGGCATGAGGATGGGAAGGCCGGAGAAGGCCAAGGACAGGAAGGGTTCGCCGATCCTCCACGGGCTGTTCCCCATCAAGACCGCGCTGACGCCCACCAAGAGCATCCCGGACGCCATATCGACGCTGCGCAGCGCCAACAAGAGATCACTTGACCTTGTCATGTGCCCCAGGATCTGCCCCGTATGCGGACAGACCACCTTCCGCTCATGGTGCAGGGACTGCAACGCCCACACCGAGGTCGCCCTGAAGAAGGATTCGGAGGGCAACTTCCCGTCCGTCAGGGAGACCATGTCCGTCGACATCATATCGGAATACGAGGCCGCATGCAAGCTGCTGGGCATAAACAGCGTCGCCGACCTGAAGGTCGAGGACGAGCTCATTTCCAGACTGAAGGTGCCGGAGGACCTGGAGAAGGGTATCCTGAGGCAGAAGTACGACCTCGGAGTGTACAAGGACGGTACCATCCGCTTCGACATGTCGGACATCCCCACCACACATTTCAAGCCCAGGGAGATCGGGCTGTCGATAGAGAAGGCCCACGAGCTGGGCTACACCCACGACTGGAACTACCAGCCGCTGACCGATCCCGAACAGATCGTGGAGATCAAGCCACAGGACTTCATCCCCAACGTCGAGTGCGGGAAGTACATGGTAAACGTCGCCAAGTTCATCGACGAGATGCTCGTCAAGCTCTACGGCATGGAGCCGTTCTACAACCCCGAGAACAGGGAGGACTTCAACAGGAACGACCTGATCGGCCAGATGTTCATCGCGCTGGCCCCGCACACCTCCGGAGGAATCCTCTGCCGCCTGATCGGGTACACCACCGCGTCGGGATGCTACGCACACCCGTACTTCCATGCGGCCAAGAGGAGGAACTGCGACGGTGACGAGGACTGCGTCATGCTCCTGCTGGACGGTCTCATCAACTTCTCCAAGGTCTACCTTCCTGACAGGAGAGGCGGACTGATGGATGCCCCGCTCGTTCTGACCACGAGGCTGGACCCGTCGGAGATCGACAAGGAGGCGCAGAACGTGGACTGCCTGAGGAGATATCCCATAGAGTTCTACCGCGCGGCCATGGAGATGAGGGACACCAAGGACGTGGAGAAGATCATGGACCTGGTAGCGGGACGCATAGGCACCTACAAGCAGTACGAGACCCTCGGGTTCACGCACGACACCCACGACATCAACGACGGCCCCAAGCACTCCGCCTACACCACGTTGGAGACCATGAGGGACAAGATGGACGGGCAGCTCTCGCTCGGTAAGAAGATCCGCGCAGTGAACGAGAAGGACGTCGCCACCAGGGTCATAGACAAGCACTTCATGCCCGACATGATAGGGAACTTCAGGTCGTTCTCGACCCAGAGCCTCAGGTGCACCAAGTGCGGCGCCAAGTACCGCAGGATCCCATTGACAGGCGTGTGCGAGTGCGGAAACAAGCTCACCATGACCGTTCACCAGGCCAGCGTCAGGAAGTACCTCGACGTGTCCAAGGAGATAAGCGAGAAGTACGGACTGTCCGACTACACCCGCGAGAGGATCGAGATCCTGGAGCTGGGGATGGACTCGCTGTTCAACAACGACAAGGTCAAGAAGTGCAAGCTCACCGACTTCTTCTGATGTGCTGGCACATGTGATTTTCTAAACTGTTACGTCATATGATTCCTAATTTTTAGGAATAACTAAATTTATTAATCCCTATACTTATCATGCCGGCATGAGCGTAAAGAGCAGGGTCTTCGGCAACGCGAAGAAGCCAGAAGGACTCATAGGAAAGATGATGGCGGGCGGAATGAACGGCGGTGCCCACATGAGGCTCGCGGAATGGGGGATGTCGCACTTCGATATAGAAGGGGACGTCCTGGACATCGGATGCGGCGGCGGAGGCAACATCGACAGGATGCTCCGCAGGGACGGTGTAAGCTCCGTGAAGGGAGTGGACTACTCCGAGGTCAGCGTCGGCAAATCGCGGAAGGTCAACGCCAAGGCCATCTCCGAAGGCAGATGCGAAATAGTCCAGGCGGATGCCAGGGAGCTCCCGTTCGATGACGGTTCCTTCGACACGGTCACGGCGTTCGAAACCGTCTAC
>JAFPVN010000114.1 GCA_017395275.1 Candidatus Methanomethylophilaceae archaeon
AGGTCACCGACGGACAGGCACAGGCCGACGAGATGAAAGAGGTCGTCAAGTCGCAGCTCCGTGCGATGAAGAAGTCCAAGAAGAAAAAGAAGGCATGAGCCTTCCCCAAACACAAACCGGGCTCCGGCCCGGATCTTCTTTTTAATTTCTGATCCCAAGATACCATGCCGTTCGACTACCTCTGCAAGGACCTGCAAGGAATTCTTGCGGACCGCGGCATGACCGAACCGACGGAACCCCAGCGCGAAGCCAGCCCGATCATCCAGACCGGGGCGAACGTTCTTCTTGTGGCACCGACGGGCATAGGGAAGACCGAAGCTGCCATGCTCCCGATCTTCGACGCCCTGTACAGGGTTGGTAAGAAGCCGGGGATCAGATGCCTGTACATCACCCCTCTGAGAGCCCTGAACAGGGACATGATGAAGAGGATGACCGACCTCGGCAAGGAGCTGGGCGTGACGGTTGACGTCAGGCACGGGGACACGTCCGCAGGCGATAGAGCCAGACAATCGAAGAATCCCCCTGAGATAATGATCACCACGCCGGAGACCCTGCAGGTGATGTTCACCGGGAAGAACCTCGCGATCCACCTGAAGAACGTGAGATGCGTCGTCATAGACGAGATACACGAGCTGGCGAACACCGAGAGAGGGGCCCAGCTGAGCGTCGCTCTGGAGAGGCTCGCCGCGATGTCCGGAGAGTTCCAGAGGATAGGGTTATCGGCGACAGTCGGTAACGAGGACGAGGTGGCTAAGTTCCTTGTAGGTAATGGACGTGACGTCAGGATCTGCAAGTTCGACACCTTCAGGGACATGGACATCAACGTCGAACGCCCAGACATCTGCGAGGACGCCTCCCTGCTGGACAGGCTCCAAGGAGAGCCGGAGATCGTCTCCGTCATGGTCAGGGCGAGGGAACTCATCGAGCAGGGGAGGTCCACGCTGTTCTTCGTGAACACCAGGGAGACGGCCGAATGGATCTCGTCCAGATACAGGTACTGGGACGAGAAGCTCCCGATAGAAGTGCATCACGGCTCCCTCTCCAAGGAGATACGCACGGAGATGGAGGACAGGTTCAAGAACGGCGACCTGAAGGCATTGATATGCACCTCGTCGCTTGAACTGGGAATAGACGTGGGTACCACGGACCTCGTCATACAATACAACTCGCCCAGACAGGTGGCGAGGATGATCCAGAGGGCCGGACGCGCCGGACACCGCGTGGGCGAAAGGATCAACGCCAGGATACTGGCCACCGCTCCGGACGAGATCCTGGAATCCGCCGTGGTCGCGAGACGCGCGGAATCGAGAGCCGTGGAGTCGAGGGGCGGGAGACCGTGTCCGATGACCGTGGTGGCGAACCAGCTCATAGCCATGACCATGGGCGGGAAGGTCACCAGGGACCAGGCCTACGGGATGTTCGTGAAGGCGTATCCGTTCAGAGATCTGAAGAAGGAGGATATGGAAGGCGTCCTTGAACAGCTGAAGTCCATCAGGATGATATTCGAGGACGACAACGGATTCAAGCGCTCCAAGAAGGGGATGGTGTACTTCTACGACAACATCTCCATGATCCCCGACGAGAGGAGCTACTACATAAGGGACCTCGCTACGAGGGCGATCATAGGTACCCTCGACGAGAGCTTCGTGGCCACCTTCGAGGACGATTTCAACACATTCATAGCGAAGGGACGCACGTGGAGGGTGGTGGAGCAGCGCGAGGACGAGATCCTAGTCGAGGAGGCGAGGAACATCGGCGCGGTGCCCTCGTGGACGGGTTCGGACATACCCGTTCCCTTCGAGGTCGCCATGGAGGTGGGTGCGGTGAGACGCACCAGGGACATGTCCGGATACAAATGCAACTCCAACGCCGAGGACACCGTCCTATCCTACCTGGCGGACAACGACCGCAGGTGGAAGATGCCCACCGATAAACTGGTCACACTCGAATACGGCGAGGGTCTGGCTATTCTGAACACATGCTTCGGGACGTGCGTCAACGAGACCATCAGCAAGATCTACTCCGCATTGCTGGTGGCACGCATAGGGGAGAGCGTCGGAGTGTCCACGGACCCCTACAGGATAATCATAGAACTGCCGAGATTCGTCAGCAAGGACGTCCTCATGGACACCTTCCGCCTGATAAGGCCGGGGACAATCGAGGCCCTGGCAAGGAAGACGATAATCAATTCAACATTCCTCAGATGGAGGTTCGCCTACGTGGCGAAGAAGTTCGGCATCATCGAGAAGAACGCCGACCACCGCTTCATCAACTTCACAAAACTATTCGAGCTGCACAAGGACACACCCGCTTATCACGAGGCGGTGAACAAGGTGCTCTGGGAGGATCTGGACATCGCCGATACTGAAAAAGTGATATCCATGATCGACTCCGGGGAGATAGAGGTGGTCGCGCAGAGCATCTCCCGCATAGGCATGGAAGGCATCACGAGATCCAAGGAGCTGATGCAGCCGCTGCGTGCCGACCACACCATCCTCATGGCCATGAAGAAGAGGCTGTGCGATGAGGTGCTGTACGCGACATGCCTGAACTGCGGCAACCAGTGGAGGGTCAGGGTGGCTGACGCCCCGAGGGAGTTCGTCTGCCCCAAGTGCAACGGCCTGATGGTCGCGCTTGTGAAAGAATATGACCGCGAGACCTCCAAGATATGCAGGAAGGACAGGGACCAGCTCACCGAGGAGGAGACGAAGGTCTACGCCAAGCTGAAGAGGACGGCGAACCTCGTGAGCACCAACGGCGGAAGGGCGGCGATGGTCCTGGCGGGAAGGGGGGTCGGTCCGGAGACGGCGGCACGCATACTGCGCAACTCGTACCGCGACGAGGACGATTTCCTCCGCGAGATAATGAACGCGGAAGTGACGTTCGCGAAGAACAAACGCTTCTGGGACTGAATGTGCCAGACATTCTCAGACGAAGTTCCCCTTGACGGTGAACTCCCTCTTCTTGGCAGTCTTCTCGTCGGGGATCTCCAGCTCCACCCTGGTCTCGGCGAGGAATCCCTTCGCTATCACGTACACCTCGGACGAGGTGGGACGGGACGCGTCCGGGGAATGGACCTTCACGACCCTGAAACGCCTCTCCAGCTCCTTCAGGAGGTCGTTGAACATATCGCCGTAGAAGACCTTCATCACCAATTTACCATTCTTCTTCAGGATGCGGTCGCAGACGTTGACCGCGTAGGTGCAGAGATCGATGGAACGGGCGTGGTCCGTAGAGTAATGTCCGCAGATGTTCGGGGCCATGTCGGATATGATTACATCGGCCTCTCCCTGGAACATGTCCAGCAGCTTCTTCATCGTGGCATCATCGGTTATGTCCCCGACGATCGTGGGCACTCCCGGAAGCGGCTGGATGGGACGGAGGTCGACACCGATGACGAATCCCTTGTCCCCGACCCTCTCCTTGGCGACCTGCAGCCATCCTCCCGGAGCAGCTCCGAGGTCCACGACCCTGTCGCCGTCGCGGAATATGTCGACGCGGTCGTCGATCTGCATGAGCTTGAAGGATGCCCTGGAACGGTAGTCCATCTTCTTCGCGAGCTTGTAATAGTACTCGTGATGCCTCTCCTCAAGCCAACGCTCGTGCATGTCCTTTCCTATACTCAACTCAGATATAACGTTTACACACGCGGGCGCGCCCACTACCTTTAAAGTATTTGGGACGATACTTACCGCAGGGCTAACATGACTGAGGGTTGGACATACGCCAAGGCAGGAGTTAACATCGATCAGAAATCGAGCGCGATCGCGTCCCTTGTGAAGGAACTCAAGTACAAGAGGACCGGGAAGGGACAGCAGGTGAGGATGAAGAACCTCTTCGCCAGCCTGATCGACTTCGGCGACGACTACCTCACCCTCGCCACCGACGGAGTGGGCACCAAACTGCTCATCGCCGAGGAGCTCGGAATCTGGGACACCGTCGGTATCGACTGCATAGCGATGAACGTCAACGACACCATCTGCGTCGGAGCGGAACCCATCTCGTTCGTCGATTACATCGCGATAGACAAGCCCAACGAGAAGATCACCGAGGAGGTCGGACTCGGACTCCAGAAGGGAGCAGAGCTGTCCAACATGGAGATCGTCGGAGGGGAGATCGCAGTGCTCCCCGAGATGGTCAACGGACTGGACCTTTCGGGAACGTGTCTGGGATTCGTCCCCAAGGACAAGGTCGTCACCGGACAGGCCTGCAAGGAAGGCGATGTGATCGTTACCCTCAAGTCATCGGGTATCCACTCCAACGGACTCACCCTCGCAAGGAAGGTCTTCGAATCCGCAGGCTACAAGATGTCCGACTCCTGCCCCGGACTGACCAAGAAGACCGTGGGAGAGGAACTGCTCACGCCCACCAGAATCTACGTCAAGGACGTCCTCGACATCCTTTCCAAGTACGAGGTCCGCGGACTGGTGGACATCACCGGCGGGGGACTCAGGAACATCCTCAGGATGAAGGAGGGCCTCCAGTACGTCATCGACGATCCCCTGAAGCCCGCACCCGTCTTCTCCAAGATACAGGAGCTCGGGAACATCACAGACCAGGAGATCTACCAGACCCTCAACATGAGCATGGGATTCGACATCATCGCCCCCGCCGATGCTGCGGAGGAGATCGCCAGGTCCTATGACGGTGCAGCCGTCGTCGGCCGCGTCGAGAAGGGTAAGGGTGTGCTCTACAAACCGGGCAACATCCTGTACGAGAACTACTGATATCAAGAAGTGCCAGACCTCCGGTCCGGAGGTAACCGGGGCACGCCATGGCCGTGCCCCGTAAAGGGTTTCTGATAACATGCTGGATTTGGGTATCCTCCCATCTATCACCTCCTTCTGTTTCCTGCGATCCTTCTCGCTGTTACCTACTTGGCTTTCCAGGAGTATAAAGGCGGGATGCTAACGTTAGCGAGTTAGTTCCACCACGCGCGCACGCGTGCATATATAAAAGGATAGATGCATACGCTCCCAATTTCAGGAAGTGTATCATGTTCAACAAACCAGACGCCAGACGCGAGCAGTGCATGCTGACCGGTAAGTTCAGGAAACAAGGATACGACTGGTGGTGGCATTCCTTCACCGCCTACAGCGAGAAGACCGGACAGGAGAGGCCGTTCTTCATCGAGTACTTCGTGTGCAATCCCGGACTGGCCGAGGACGAGCCCGTGTTCGGGCAGCTCCCCGCGAACAAGGAGGCAGGCAAGAAGCCCTCGTACCTGATGGTCAAGGCCGGAACATGGCTGGAGGACGGGGCGCACCTCCACAGGTTCTTCCCGTGGAAGGACGTGGACATGAAGTGGGGCGTACCCTTCTCGGTATCCGCGGATGACTGTTTCTGCAACACCACCGAGATGCGCGGCAGCGTGTCCGTCAGCAAGGAGGACGCAGAGGCCCACCCCGAGTGGCTGTGCGTCGGACACGGCGACTTCCAGTGGGACATCAAGATAGACAAGAAGATCACCTTCAACGTCGGATACGGAGCCGGCGGACTCTTCAGGAAGCTCAAGGCCTTCGAGATGTTCTGGCATGCCGAGGGCATAAAGACCCAGTACGAGGGATGCATCACATACAACGGCGAGAAGTACATCATCTCCAAGGACACATGCAACGGATACGCCGACAAGAACTGGGGCAAGGACTTCACCACCCCGTGGGTATGGCTGTCGTCCAACGACCTCGTCAGCAAGAAGACCGGCAAGAGGCTGGAGAACAGCGCCGTGGAGATCGGAGGAGGGAAGCCCAAATGCGGACCCATCGTCCTCAACGGGAAGCTGCTGGGATGCATGTACTACGAGGGACAGGAGTTCGAGTTCAACTTCTCCAAGTTCTGGACCGGCAGCAGGACCAAGTACGAGTGCGGCGAGAATGATACTCAGATAGTATGGCACGTGGACCAGAAGACCAGGAAGGGAAGGCTTGTGTCCAACTTCCGCTGCGAGAAGAAAGATATGCTCCAGGTCAAGTACGAGGCCCCGAACGGCACGATGAAGCACAACCGCCTTTGGAACGGAGGCACCGGATACGGTACCGTCACCCTCTACGACAAGAAGGGCAACGTCATCGATGAGATCGAGGTCAAGCGCATGGGATGCGAGTACGGTGTGTACGACGGCAACCCCATGAAGATCTTCGACAAGACCGGGGAGAAGGTCCTCGCAGAGGTGGACGTCTCGGAGGTCCCCAAGAAGCTCGAGGAGATCTACGGTCCGGGAGACTATTGAAACCTTTCCAGGCGCCCGCAAGGGCGCCTTATACGCTTATTCGTAAAGGAGTGCGTGCAGCGCACCGGTAACCGATCCCACGGCGGTGCAGGTCTCCAAGGAATAGCCTCCGCCGGTGACGTCGACGTTGTACTTCGGGATCACTGCGGCATCCTTCGGGACTCCGTGCGGACCCAATCCGAACACCAGAAGGACGCTCTGCCCCCTCTCCACCATCTCGGCGAGCTGCCTGACGGTGATGGACTTCTTGGGGTCGGGCTTTGACGTGGTGAGTATAGGTTCGCCGAGCTGCGGCGGGAATCCCTTCGTGGGGTACGGGAACGTGTGGAACCTGCCCTTCTCCGCCAGGTCCACGAAGTACCCTCCGTGGGATCCGATGCTGGTGGTACCCGCGACCCAATTGGCCAGTTCCACGGGGGTCCTGAGGTCCTCCGGGAACGGGAAACCGATAAGTGCCAGATTCATGTCGAAGGACATCGCTAGACCGCCCGCGCGGGCTATGGCGCGCCTGTGGGGCTCCTGGAACTGCTTGGGGTTGTAGGAGTTGTACAGTCCGATTGTGATCCTTCCCTTACCCATGCTCATCCGATCCTCCTTCCGACTATGGCGCGCCTGTCCCCGTCCAGGTACACCTCCATGTCCGGGTGCTCGTCCTGGTACTGGTTGACCATCTGCATGATCTGTCCCAGCGTATAATCGTCGGTATCGACGTTCACCAGTATCTCCACGGAATCCATCGGACCATATACCTGGCACGTGCGTGCCACATTGAAGTACGTAAAGTAGAGGGAATATAAATCATGGTGCCGTGAGCCGGGCTCGAACCAGCGACTTCAAGATCTTCAGTCTTGCACTCTCCCAACTGAGTTACCACGGCGAGTGAATCCCCCTATCACAAAATGTTATTAAATGGTTTGCATGCCCCCGGCGGCCCTCCAGACCGCAAAAGCGCATCTGACGCTGTATGACCCAGACATCGGATTCGGTGGGGGCGCTTGCCTATGGGGGGTTCCCTCCTGAACTCGTCGCGGGTGACTGAGATCAAGGGCACCCTGAGGTGCCTGTCCAGCATCACCGTGCGGAACAGCAGGGATACGGATACCGCTGTCAGGACGACGAACACGGCCCCCAGGGACATGCAGAGGTAGAACCATGAGTCCATGGTCCCCTCCCATCCCCGGTAGGCCGCTAGGAACGAGAGCACCGCCGCCGCCAGCAGGACGGCGGTCAGTATCGCCTCACTCCTCAGACGGGCTGCCATCCGCGGCCTCCGTCACGGGAGCCTCGGGATCCTCCTCGACCTCGGCGCTGTCCACAGGCTGGAGCGCAACCACTTTATCGCCGTCGCGGAGATCCATGATCTTCACTCCGGCGGCGTTGCGTCCGGTGACCCTGATGTCGGCGATGCGTATGCGGAGCATCTTGCCCGCCTCGCTGGTCACGATGAGCTCCTTGTCCTCGGATACTTTCTTCACCGCCACGACGCATCCGTTCCTGTCGGTGGTCTTGATGGTGATGACCCCCTTGCTTCCGCGGTGGGTGAGACGGTAATCATCGACATAGGATATCTTACCGAATCCGTTCTCGGACACGGTGAGGAGCATGTCGCCCTCCCTGACCACTGCCATGGATACCACGACGTCTCCGTCGTTGAGGGTGATTCCCTTCACTCCCATGGTGTCCCTGCCGGTTGCCCTTACCTCCTCGCAGGGGAACCTCGCCGCCAGACCGTCCTTGGTGGCGATCATGACGAACTCGTCGCCGTCGACGATCCTGGTCTCCACCAGCTCGTCGCCGTCGTCCAGCTTGATGGCTTTGATTCCCTTCTGGCGGACGTTGCCGTACGCGGACAGCGGGGTCTTCTTGATCAGTCCGTTCTTCGTGCAGAAGAGGATGTACTGGTCGTCGGTGAACTCCTTGGTGTAGATCACGCTGAGCACCTTCTCGCCCTCCTGCAGGTCCGAGAGGATGTTGACTATGGGCTTGCCCTTGGACTGCCTTCCGCCCTCGGGGATCCTGTATCCCTTGAGCCAGAGCAGACGTCCGGTGTTGGTCACGAACATTACGTAGTTGTGCGAGCTGGTGACGAACATGTTAATGACGGTGTCCTCCTCCTTGGTCTGCATCCCGACCAGTCCGACGCCGCCGCGTCCCTGCTGCCTGTAGGTCCTCAGCGGGATGCGCTTGATGTAGTTGTCCTCGGTGATGGTGACGACGACGTCCTCCTCGGGGATGAGGTCCTCCTCGTCCACGTCGATGTCGTTGACGTCGATCTCGGTGCGCCTGTCGTCGCCGTAGGCCTCCTTCATCTCGTTCAGTTCATCCTTGATGATAGCGAGTATGCGTCCCTCGTGGGCCAGGATGTCCTTGCAGTCGGCGATGAAGCGGGTGTTCTCGTCGTACTCCTGCCTGAGGCTGTCGATCTCGAGACCGGTGAGCTTCTGCAGTTTCAGGTCGAGGATAGCTTTGGCCTGGATGTCGTCGATGCTCAGCAGCTCCTGCAGGGCGATGTTGGCGGCATCCGTGTCCTTGGAGTTGCGGATGACCTCGATGGTCTCGTCCAGCATGTTGAACGCTGCCATGTACGCTTCGAGGATGTGCTCCTTCTTCTCCGCCTCGGCCAGTTCGAACTTGGTCCTCCTGGTGACGACGTCCTTCCTGTGGAGGACGTACTGCTCGATCATCTGCTGCAGTGTCAGGATCTGAGGCTTGCCGTTGACAAGTGCCAGATTGATGATTCCGAAGGTCACCTGCATCTGAGTGAACTTGAACAGGTTCTCCAGGACGACCTCTTCGATTGCGTCCTTGTGCAGTTCGATCACGATACGCATACCGTCCCTGTCCGATTCATCGCGCAGGTCGGTGATGCCCTCGATCTCCTTGTTCTTGACACGCTCGGCGATCTCCGCCACGAGCTTGGACTTGTTCACCTGGTAGGGGATCTCGGTGACGACGATGGCCACCTTCCCGCTGTGGAGGGTCTCGAAGTGGGTCTTGGAACGTACCCTGATCCTTCCGCGTCCGGTGCTGTATGCCGATACGATTCCGGATATGCCGTGGATCGTACCTCCGGTGGGGAAGTCGGGACCCTTGATGTAATCCATCAGCTGGTAGACGTCCGCGTCGGGGTTGTCTATGTAGTACACTATGGCATCCACAACCTCGCGGAAGTTGTGAGGGGGCATGTTCGTCGCCATACCGACGGCGATTCCCGACGAACCGTTGAGCAGCAGGTTGGGGAACTTTGAAGGAAGCACGGAAGGCTCCCAGAGGGACTCGTCGAAGTTCCTCACCATGTCCACGGTGTCCTTGTCGATATCCGCCAGAAGATCGGATGCCATCCTGCTGAGACGGGCCTCGGTGTACCTCATGGCCGCGGCTGAATCACCGTCGACCGATCCGAAGTTACCCTGTCCGTCCACCAGCGGGTACCTGAGCGAGAACGGCTGTGCCAGCCTGACCATCGCCTCGTACGCGGCGGAGTCTCCGTGGGGGTGATATTTACCCAGGACCTCTCCGACGATCCTCGCGGACTTCTTGTGAGCCGACCTGTACGATACACCCAGATCGTTCATGGCGTACAGGATCCTCCTGTGGACCGGCTTCAGTCCGTCGCGCGCATCGGGGAGCGCACGGCCGATGATGACCGACATCGAGTAGTCGATGTACGAGCTGGACATCATCTTCTCGATGCACTGTGTGACGAGCTTCGGTTCCTTGATAATGATCTCTTCGTCGCTCATGGTATCACACATCCAGGTTCACGGCCTCGTGGGCGTGGTCTATGATGAACTGTCTCCTGGGCTCCACGTCCTCTCCCATGAGGACGGTGAATAGCGAATCGGCGAGGATGGCGTCCTCGACGGTTATCTTCTTCATCACACGGGTCTCGGGGTTCATGGTGGTCTCCCACAGCTGGGTGGGGTTCATCTCTCCCAGACCCTTGTACCTGTTGACCTGCGCGCCGCTTCCCAGCTCGGTGAGGGCCTCCTGCAGCTCGTCGTCGTTGTAGCAGTAGATCTCCTTCTTGCCCTTGTACGCGCGGTACAGCGGGGGCATTGCGATGTATATGTGCCCGTTATCCACCAGCGGCCTCATCTGCCTGTAGAACAGCGTGAGAAGCAGTGTCGCGATGTGCGCTCCGTCCACATCGGCATCGGTCATGATGACGATGTTGTGGTAGTGGATCTTGGATACGTCGAAGTCGCTTCCGAAGCCTCCTCCGATGACGGTGATGAGGTTCTTGATCTCCTCGCTTGCGAGCATCCTGTCCTGCCTGACCTTCTCGACGTTGAGGATCTTACCCCTGATGGGCAGGATCGCTTGAGTGTGCCTGTCGCGGCCCTGCTTGGCGCTTCCTCCTGCGGAGTCTCCCTCGACGATGTACAGCTCGCACTTGGACGGGTCCTTGTCAGAACAGTCGGCGAGCTTCCCGGGCAGGGATGCGCTGTCGAAGGCGCTCTTCCTCCTGGTGAGGTCCCTGGCCTGCCTCGCGGCCTCCCTGGCGGACATCGACTCGTCCACCTTCCTGATGATGGTCTCGGCGATCTTCGGGTTCTCAAGGAGGTATTCCGCGAGCTTCTCGTTCATGAGGGTGGAGACGGCGGACTGCGCGATGCTGCTTCCCAGCTTGGCCTTGGTCTGTCCCTCGAACTGGGGCTCGGGCATCTTGATGCTTAAGATTGCAGTAAGTCCCTCACGGGTGTCCTCTCCCTGGAAGGTGCGGTTCGCCTTCACGAGGTTGTTGGCCTTCGCGTAATCGTTGATGGTCTTGGTCAGCGCGGTCCTGAATCCGGCGACGTGCGTACCGCCTTCGGGGGTGTTGATCGTGTTCACGAATGAGCTTACCAACTCGTTGTACCCGTCGGTGTACTGCAGCGCCATCTCGATGTCGACGCCGTTGCGCTGTCCCGCGATGTAGATGGGTTCGGGGTGGAGCGGGGTCTTGGAGGAGTTGAGGTACTTCACGAACTCTGACACTCCGCCGTCGTAGTGGAACCTCTCCTTCCTTCCGGACCTGCGGTCCTCGAAGTCGATGGTGACCTGCCTGTTGAGGAACGCCTGGTTCCTGAACCTGTTCTGCAGGGTCTCGTATTCGAAGGTCACGGTCTCGAAGATCGTCGGGTCGGGATAGAACGTGATCTCCGTACCTGTCTCGTCCGTCTCCCCTATGACCTCGACGGGTCCGTCGGGGATACCGATCTTGTAGGACTGGCGGAAGATCTTGCCCTCCCTCTTGACCGTTGCCACGAGTTTCGTGGACAGTCCGTTGACGACGGAGACTCCCACTCCGTGGAGTCCTCCGGAGACCTTGTAGCTGTTGCTGTTGAACTTACCTCCGGCGTGGAGCTCGGTGAGCGCCAGCTCCAGTGCGGACTTCCCCTTCTCATGCATCCCTGTGGGGATTCCCCTTCCGTCGTCTATGACGGTGCACGAACCGTCCTCGTTTATGATCACGAGGATCTTGTCCGCGAAACCCGCCATTGCCTCATCAATACTGTTGTCGACGACCTCGTAGACGAGATGGTGGAGACCGCGGGAATCAGTACTTCCGATGTACATTCCCGGTCTCTTCCTTACCGCCTCGAGACCCTCCAGGACGACGATGCTGTCCGCACCGTAATCTGACCCTGAGTTGTTCCCATCCATAGCGAAAAACCTCTATTGGTAAAGGGTATGCGTACATCATATATTAATGCACGCGCGCGTGCAATCTATTTGCGTGCGCACGCGAACGAATAGATTTTAATGTGTGGAAACAGAATCCTCGGACAATGAGCACCATCATGGAGGAGGCCAGGAAGGGCGTCACGCCCCTGGTCAGGAAGATCGCCGAGAAGGAGAGGGTGAGCGAGGAATTCGTCCGCAACGGTATCGCCTCGGGACGCATCGTCGCACCCTGCAACCCCATCCACAACCCCGAGCCCGCAGGCATCGGGGAGGGCATGAGCATCAAGGTAAACGTGAACCTGGGAACGTCCAGGGACATGACCTGCATGAAGACCGAGATGGAGAAGCTCGATGTCGCCCTGAAGTACGGAGCGGACGCGGTGATGGATCTGAGCACCGGCGGGGACATAGATGTCATACGCAGGGAGATCGTCAAGAGATGTCCCGTAATGGTCGGCACCGTCCCGATCTACCAGATCGGACTTACAGCGGCGAGGAAGAACGCAGTGGTCGAGATGACCGAGGACGACATGTTCGCGGGCATCGAGAAGCAGGCCAAGGACGGCGTTGACTTCATGACCGTGCACTGCGGGATCACCAAGCAGACGGTGGACTGGCTCAGCGACTCCGGAAGGCTCATGGACGTGGTATCGAGGGGAGGATCTTTCCTCACCGCATGGATCCTCCACAACCAGGAGGAGAACCCGCTGTACAAGAACTTCGACTATCTCCTCGAACTGTGCAGGAAGTACGAGATCACCCTGTCGCTGGGGGACGGGTTCAGGCCCGGATGCATCGATGATGCGTCGGATGCGGCTCAGATCTCCGAGCTGATGACACTGGGAAGACTGGTGAAGAGGTGCAGGGAGGCCGGTGTGCAGGCGATGGTGGAAGGCCCCGGACACATGCCCATCGATCAGATAGAGGCGAACATGGTCCTCCAGAAGACCCTCTGCCACGGCGCGCCGTTCTACGTCCTCGGACCGCTTGTGACGGACATAGCACCAGGATACGACCACATCGTGGGAGCGATCGGTGGAACCATCGCAGCCAAGGCGGGAGCCGACTTCCTCTGTTACCTGACCCCCGCGGAGCACCTCAGCCTGCCCGATGTCGAGGATAAAGAATGATTTCCGTCCTCATCTGTCGTTGCGATAAAATAGTATTTACCGTTCCATCTTCCGATACAAGGATCCGCACGGTTTTCAAAAATCGGGAAAGGAAAATGCTCCTTATGCACTTTTCCCGTAACTCTGTATTCTCCTTCTTTTTCAAAATCAACAGTTGAAAGGTCCCAGTCTACAACCTTTTGGCACTGCGAACCGTCAGAATATTCGGCAACTGCTTTTACTCCTGTCACATCAGACTCCTGCGATGCAATAACAGACTCGGGAACTATATTTGTTATGTTAACCGGTGTAATAAGTTTCTTTTCTACATAATCAGCAGTTTCGTCATCAATCTCCAAACTTCCCGAAAGAATCATTCCTTCCGGAAGTTTTTCTTTTACATTCTCGCAAAAAGAAAGAACTTCTTTAGATA
>JAFPVN010000115.1 GCA_017395275.1 Candidatus Methanomethylophilaceae archaeon
AGCACGGTTCCGATGGCATTCATGCCAGGCTCGGCTCTTCTGCTGGGACAACCGAATCCGTCAACCGGCCGGCCGTCGATAATTGCGTTCATGCAACTATCGTTTCTGATAATTGCAAAAAATGGGTTTTGCGCAATTATAACCTCACTCATGTAATGACTTGATAACAAGGTCATCGCAACAAGGACTTTTGATCTGCTGGCTAATACGAAATGAAGGAGGGTTTTTATACAATCATTGTTATCATTCATAACAATGAGTTACAAGGTTGTCCAGAAGCAGAGCAACGGCAGATACTACCTGTATGAGGTCACGGGGGTATGGGATCCCGTCAAGAAGAACTCGAAACAGATCAGAACTTATCTCGGGGTATGCGATGCCGAAGGCAATCTGCTGAAGGAAGCGACCAGGAACAGGACCGTCAGCTGCAGTCCGGTGTACGGGCCGTACCAACTGTTCGTACAGCTGGCGGAGAGGAGCGGACTCACGTCCGCTCTGGACGATGTGTACGGGATGAGGGACGGGAGGAGGCTGCTGGCCATGGCCATACTGGGGATTGTGGACCCGGTGACCGTGAACCAGATGGAGAGCACCATCGACGACACCTATCTGAGGGAACTCCTAGGTGTCGATTGGGATTTCGAGCAGTCGTCGGTCTGCAGGTTCCTGCAGGCAATGGGTCACGCTTCGGAGCAGAGGGGGCTCCTGTTCGGAGAACTCGCCCCGAAGAGCGGATGCGTCATCTTCGACATAGTGTGCCTCGGTACGGATTCGGAGAACCTGGAATACGCCGAGATAGGAAGGAAGGCCCATCTCACAGGATCCAGACAGTTCAATCTGGGCATGGTGCATTCCCTGGAGGACAACCTCCCGTTCTGCTACCGCACCTATCCGGGTTCGGTGGCGGACGTATCCACGCTTGACAACATCGTCTCGGATCTCCAGACCATGGACTGCTCCCCCATAGAACTGGAGATGGACAGGGGATTCTTCAGCATCGGCAACGTGCTGATGATGCTGGAACGCGGCATGGGGTTCACCGTGCCGATACCGGCGCGTGTGAACATATCCAAACTGCTGCTGTCGGAGAGCGTCAGGGAGATAGACTCGCCTTTGAACACGGACTATATGGCACGGTCGGTGGTGAGGGGATACGAGACTTTCGTGAGACTGGAGGACGACGAACTGGTGAAAGCCTCCAAGGAGGACGAGGGGGCGATCAGGGCGTTGGTGTTCCAGGACGATTCGAAGCGCACCAAGGAGATCGCCACACTGTATTCGAGGATCGGGGAGCTCGAGAACAGGCTATCCGGCACGGAATACGACCGTTTCGCCAGGAAGAGGCTCACTCGCAGGGAACAGCAGACCGCGGATCTGCTGGAATTCGCCGCCGACTGCGACGGGAAGACCGTGGTGACGAGGAAACGCAATGCGATATCCGCGAAGGAGAACGCCTGCGGGAGGTTCGCGGTGATCACGACGTCGGACAAACATTGGCTGGACCTGCTGGTCCAGTACCGTCTCAGGAACGGGGTGGAATACGATTTTTCCCAGCTGCAGTCGGATCTGTTCGTGGGGATCACAGGGAAGTCGGACCAGGATTCCGCCGAAGGCGGACTCCTGGTGAACTTCCTGTCCCTCAGGCTCAGGCTGACTCTGATAAACCTGCTTAAGGAGAGGGGGTTGGCTGGCGATTACTGGGTCCCGGACGTGCTGAACACCCTGAAGAAGCTGAAGATCTCATGCATCGGCGGGAAATGGAGACTCAACGAGGTCACCAAAGCCCAGAGGGAGCTCTTCGAAGCCCTCGGGGTAAACATCCAATGAATCCCTTGTTATCAAATCGATGCATAAGTGAGGTTATAAGCGGCCCCCACCATCAGAGAGCAGTCCATATCGGGCATAGAACCAGTTGATTATGAAAAAT
>JAFPVN010000008.1 GCA_017395275.1 Candidatus Methanomethylophilaceae archaeon
CACAGGCCGATCATGATCCACAGGGTCGTCTTCGGTTCCATCGAGAGGTTCATCGGCATCCTGATCGAGCACTTCGGCGGCAAGTTCCCCGTATGGCTCGCACCCGTACAGGTGAAGGTGCTGTCCGTCTCCGAGAAGTCCAGGCCCTACGCCAACGAGATCTACGACAGGCTCAAGGCGGCAGGCATCAGGACCGAGATCGACAACAGGGACGAGAAGATCGGCTACAAGATCCGCGAGGCCCAGCTCCAGAAGGCCCCCTACATGCTCGTCATCGGCGAGAAGGAGGTCGAGAACGGCAACATCACCGTCAGGAGCAGGGACAAGGGAGACCTCGGAGCCGCCGACGTACAGGCCTTCATCGATCAGGTCCGCAGGGAGACCGACGCGAGGCTCTGATCCCAAACCCAAACCCATCCTTCGCCCCGTACGGGGCGATTGGATGTGTGAGCCAACTTATTTAAAGAATAACAGACGATATTTTATCGGGTTACGAATGCGTCAGTCGGTTCAGGGAAGAGCGCCCTTGGGCCCGAATGAGGAGTTCAGCATCGGTTTGGATTACTACACGGGATCCATAGTGCGCCAGTCATACGAGGAGGCCTTCGGTTGGTTCTCGAAGGCCGCGGAGCACGGCGATCCGAACGCGGAGTTCTTCCTGGGCAGGATGTACGCCCACGGTTACGGGGTGAAGCAGTCCTACCCCGATGCCATACGCCACCTCGAGCGCGCCGCGGAGATGGGGGTCCCCAAGGCGAAGTACGACCTGGGCCTTATGCACTATGCGGGGAGGGGCACGGAGCGGTCCACCGAGCGCACCGCACAGCTCTGGCTGTCGGCGGCGGAGGACGGATACAGCAAGGCGCAGTACGGCATCGGCCTCCTGTACGGATGCGGTGCCGGCATCCAGCGCGACCGGGAGGCGGCGTTCAGGTGGATGCACAAGGCCGCACTCCAGGGCCTGTCAGCGGCCGAGTACAAGATCGGTCTGCTGTACGAGGAGGGCATCGGTACCGAACAGTCGTATCACAACGCGGACCGCTGGCTGAAGGCAGCCGCGGAGCACGGGGAGCCGCTGGCGCTCTTCGAGCTCGGATGGATGAGGTACTTCGGAATGGGATGCAAGGCATCCGAGGAGGAAGCGAAGAGGCTCATCGACCGTGCGCTGGAGAAAGGGGTGCTGGACATGATGGCGCGCGAGGCCATGCACTCCGATCCGTACATGCAGCTCCGCCTCGGATGGCTGTACGACATGGGATGGGGCGTCGAGCAGTCCTGCTTCAGGGCATTGGCTTGGTATTCCGGTGCCAGGATGATGGGTCTGGGCGCCGCGGAGGAGTTTATCAGGAAGCTGACCGTCCGCATCGAGAGTATGGGTGCGGAGGAAGTTCTGAAACGCCCCGAGATAGCGGACACCTCCTCCGACTGATCCCTCCGATCACGATGTTTCAACCGTTCGTACAGTTTGTATGACGGTTATAGTTGGATGTATATGCCAATATATATTAACCCGATAGCCCATGTCCGTGCGATGACGGTCAACAGGGAGGGGGATGGGACCCCTACGGATCCCAAGGAACAGTTCCTCATAGGTCTCGATTACTATACTGGCACATTCGTCCGTCAATCATTCGAAGAGGCCTTCCGCTGGTTCTCCATAGCAGCGGAGCAGGACGATCCCAACGCCCTCTGCCTGCTCGGCAAGATGTACATGTACGGACAGGGGGTGGGGCAGTCATACCCGCTCGCACTCGGGTATTTGGAAAGGGCATCGGAGATGGACGTCCCCCAGGCCAAGTACGAGCTCGGACTCATGTATCAGGCGGGTATGGGAGCGGATCCCTGTCCAGAGAAGACCGCATCGCTCTGGTCATCCGCTGCGGACGAGGGATACACCACGGCCCAACTGGGGATGGCGTACCTCTGCGAGACCGGGACCGGTGTACCGCGCAGCAACAGGAAGGCGTTCGAATGGTCCCTGCTCGCAGCCCGTCAGGGTCTGTCCGCCGCCCAGACCAAGGTGGGAATATCATACGAGGAGGGTGTCGGTACCGACAGATCGTATCCCGATGCGGAGCGTTGGCTGAGGACCGCCGCGGAGAACGGTGATCCCCGTGCGCTATTCGAACTGGGATGGATGAGGTACTTCGGGCTCGGATGCAAGGAATCGCAGACGGAGGCGAAGAGGCTCATAGACAAAGCTCTCGACAGGGGCGTGTACGACATCCTCAACCGCGAGGCGATGACCTCCAATCCCTACTCCCAGCTCCGTCTCGGTTGGCTGTATGACATGGGATGGGGCGTGAAGCAGTCATGCTTCAGGGCCCTGGCGTGGTATTCCGGAGCCAGATTCATGGGCCTCAAGGGAGCAGAGCGTTTCATCGACAGCATATGCGTGAGGATGGAGGCCGAGTCGAAAGCCGACAACGGCCGCGAAACCTCATCGATTATATAGACGCCATCCGATTGACGGCCATGTCAGATGCCGTCATCGTCGGTTCGGGACCAGCAGGGCTTTCCGCCGCGCTCTATCTCTCGTCGAACGGCGTCTCAGTGACGGTCATAGAGCGCCTCTCCGACTCCCGGTACCCGGTCTATCATTCCGTATGCGGCATGGGGATCAGCGACAAGGCGTTCGGCAAGCTGGACCTCATAGATCCGACGGATGTCCGCAACGAGATTGTCCGCACCGAGCTGGCATTCCCCGGGGGCGTCACCGTGTCCCTGAGGACGCGGGGATACGTGCTGGACCGCGTGGCATTCCTCAGGCATCTCAGGGACAAGTGCACGGAGAACGGGTGCGAATTCGTCAATTCGAAGGTCATCTCCGCAGAGAGGACAGACGGCGGATTCAGTGTGCACACATCATCGGGGGACCGCGAATGCAAATACTTCCTGGGATGCGACGGCGCCCACTCCGTCGTCCGCAGGGACATATTCGGTTCGAGGCCGCTGATGGTCGCGGCCGAGGAGTTCATCGTGGACGGCGAGCCCGACGGAGTGTTCAGGGTGACGCTCGGAGAGAGGTACAAGGGACTCTACGAGTGGGCGTTCCCTTCGGGCGACCGCAGGAACATAGGGTCCGGGGCCGGACTCCTGCACCCCGAAAACGTGATCTCCAAGGGAGCGAGGAACATCCCGTACGGGGGTGTGCCCAGGATATCCGACGGCAACGCGTTCATATGCGGGGATGCCGCGGGCATGGCCAATCCTGTATCCGGAGGGGGGCTGATGGCGGCGATGGTCTCCGGACAGAACGCCGCGAAGGAGATCGTCTCAGGAAGGAAGGGTTCTTATCAGGGATGGTGGGACGGCAGCATACTGTCCTCGCCCAGGTTCATGGGGTTCAAGCGTACCCTCGACGGATGGACCGATGCCGATATGATGAAGGCGTCCCGTCCGTTCCGCAACGGCAGGAACCCGTACGTATGGGGCGTAATCGCAGGTATATTACATCCGAAGTACATCCCGATGTACATAGGGTGCCTGAAGACATTCAAGCACACATGGTGAGCAGATGAGCATCGCTGACGATATCGCAACACTCGACGAACTGGTCAAGGAAAAGCGTGCGGAGATGAACAACCACGCCAAGGCGCGGGACAAGTTCCACGACGACATGCACAAGTGCCAGATGCGCAGGAACAACTATCGCGACAACGCCCAGGCGTTGATGAGGAGGATATCGGAGCTCAAGGCCGAGAGGACCAGGTACAACGAGCTGACGCAGGAGGCGAAGGCCAACCGCGAGGCCGTCAAGGAGAGGATCGACGAGGCCCGCGCCAACGGGGTCCGCGACCTCGACGAGCTCAAGAGGGAGCGCGACAGCTACCATCAGCAGGTGGTGGAGTACCACGGGAAATCCCAGGCGGCCCACGAGGAGATAGAGAAGCTCAGGGACCAGATCGACGCCTCGAAGAAACTCGCCGACCAGGAGCACGAGCAGGCCATCAAGTTCAAGGAGGCCGCGGACATGGAGCATCAGGAGTTCGTCCGCTGCATGGAGGAGCTCAGGGAACTGCAGGACGAGCTCCCTGATACCCTCTGATCGAGAGTGCAAACGTGCGCGCGTGCACGTACTTAAATCCGATGGATACCATATGGGGCCGTCAGGCGATCCCATGGCATTCGGTTTGTTCAAAGACGGAGAGGAACTGTTCGATTCCGCATTGGAAGAGATCAAGAGGAAGGAGTACGACAAGGCTCAGAAGACCCTCAACAAGGCGCTCGACAAGAACACCAAGAACGCGGACATCGCGAGGGTGTACATAGCGTTCATCAGCGTCGGAAACGACCTCAACAGCCCCGGTGCGTACGACGGCCTCAAGAACAGGCTGGAGGGCCTGAAGCAGGACAGCTTCCAGTTCGGTCTCGCCACATTCGACACCGAGATGCTGAAGAAGGAGTGCGCATGCATGTCGGCATGCATCTCCGCCCGCAACATGAGCGACAGCTCCGCCAAGGGCAACGCGCTCATGGAGGCCGCACGCAACCTCATGGCCGCCATAGGGAACAACAACCTCCGCATCAACGAGTACTATACCGGCAACGCCATAACCGGTACGAGGATGGCAACCGGCCTGATGGCCGAGGCCAACGAGATCCTCGCCGACGACATATTCGAGAGCGACCCCCAGAAGGCCGCCGAGTACCAGCAGCAGGCCTACAACTTCAGGCGCCAGAACGGCGAGTCCGGGGAGGCCAACCTCAGGAAGATGCAGCAGTACTCCAAGGCATGCACGTGCTGGATCTGCGGGAGGCAGGTCGTGGGGGAGGGACTCCACTTCTTCCTGATGTCCGCCAATCCCAGCCCGCAGCAGGTCGAGAAGGACAAGGGAGAGATACAGCACTCTATCAGCGAGTCCAGGGACCTTTACGTCTGCAGGGCATGCTACACCGCCATATCGAGGCGCGCCGATGCCATCGCGAACGGTTACTACGACAAGGCGCTGGACCAGATGAGGGCCGGCGACGCCGCCCTCCAGGCGCAGATCCTCGCCATGGATGCCAGGATCACACGTCTGCAGACGCAGATAAGCTTCATGAGGAACTGAGATGGCCGACGGTACCGTATCGCTGAGATGCAAGCACTGCGGTGCCCCTTTGGACTCCGCGCAGCTGAAGTCCGATTCGCCGTACGTGACGTGCGACTACTGCGGCACGTCGCAGCAGAGGATAGACGCCGAGAAGTACATGGCCGACATGGTCAACGAGGTCAAGTCCTGGGTGCTGGCGTCGATGCCCAACGGCTATGTCATGGGCGACGGGGACTCCGTGGCCAAGCACGCGGTCTTCGTCAGGGACGTGGCCCCGAAGCTCCAGACCGAGATCTCGTCGCTGAGGTTCGGTCTGATGTCCGTGCTCGGGAACTGCCTGATGGCCCTGCCGTACGGTTATACATCGTCATTCGCCTCGCAGCACACGTCGGAGAGGGTGTACGCCTTCGCGGAGAAGGTCAAGTCCGTCTCCCAGCTGGCGGGCACACAGGAGGACTACGACCTCATCGAGGAGGCCAACGCGGTCTCCCAGTCGTACGCGCTCATACTCAACAACATAAGGCTCATGGGGGAGACCAAGGACGGGAGGTGGCTGATCATGTCGCACAACTACGCCATGGCCTCGGAGGTCATCGGCAAGCGCAGCGGATACGCCCTCGCGTCCAAGAGGCTCTCCGGTCTCGCATCCATGTGCGAGGGATTCGAGAAGCTCCTGAACGGGGACCCGGTCTCCGCCTTCGGTATGATCCGCACCGGCCTCGAGGCGCTCGACGCCATCAAGGAGGCGGTGCTCAAGGACAGCGGCATGGCCATAATGTACGCTCCCATGGGACAGGAGATCAGCATCGCCAACACCATGCAGTCCATACTCTCGTTCGCCAATGCCATGGGCGGGGACCCGGTCAGGATGATGCAGATGATAAAGGCCGTGGTGTCCAACCCGCCGCAGCCCGGTGCGCCGTGGTCGTCCAACATCAAGGGCATGGGAAGGTACGACGAGGTCTTCAGGGAGATATCGGAGGCCGTGGCGGCGCTGGGCTCCGGGAGCATACCCGTGGCCGCAGGTCCGGGCGACCTCCTCATACCGTTCTGGGAGGTGGACCTCCGCTACACGTTCATCACCGGAAAGCTCTGGGCGAAGAAGAGCGTGGAGGTGAAGGAGGACCTCCTCATCTGCGCCGACTTCCCCATCGACGGTCCGTCCATGAACGACCCGTCGAAGGCGATAACGGACATTTTCAGTCTCAAGCCGCCCACCACCATCAGGGAGAGTTGGAGCGGCAACCAGAAGAGCATATCATCGTCCGAGGGCATCGGGGACATACAGGACTCGGTGGCCATGGGCGGCGCCGCGGGCAGGCGCATCATGATGCCCCTCTCTACCAAAAGGGAGGCGGAGAGGCTGTGCGTGGAATACATCTCGAGGAAGGCGTCCAACGACAAGGCTTTCAAGCTGAGCGAGCCTGCCGTCAAGAGATTGATTTACGTCCCGTTCACCGTATCGGGGAACGGGGCGGTGAACGAAGGTTTCGGCAACGCCATGCCGGACAGGATGAAGAGATTCGATTCGAAGTCAGAACTGATCATCGGG
>JAFPVN010000116.1 GCA_017395275.1 Candidatus Methanomethylophilaceae archaeon
CGACAGGATGAAGGAGGACTCCAAGTTCGCGGAGCGTACCACGCTCAACCTGACCACGGAGATACTGTGCGTCGTTCTGACCACGGTCATCGGACTGGTCATGGTCCCTTATTACATAGACCAGCTGGGCATGGCCGCGTACGCGGTGGTCCCGCTCGCGGTGTCCGTGTCCTCCTATATGATCATAGTTGCCAACTCCTTCAGCAACGCCATCAACCGCTTCTTCGTCCAGGCGCTGAGGAAGGACGATCCCAAGGACGCGGCGAGGACCTACAGCACCTCGCTGAAGCTGATGATCTGGATCGCAATCGTGATGCTTCCTTTGACGGCTGTGATCTCGTACTACACCCCGGTGATCTTCGACGTACCGGACGGGTCGTACGATTCCGTGAGGATACTGTTCCTGTGCGAATTCTGGTCGTCGATCTTCCTGAACTTCGGTACCTGTTTCAACAACGCCATGGTGGTGCACAACAAGACCTATGTGATCAACTGCATCAGGTCTTTGTACCTTTTGATAGAGATCGTGGGTACGGTTACGATGTTCACCCTGCTCGGAGCGGAGCTGGAGTACATCGGATACTCCTACCTGATCGGGATTGCAGTTTACGTCCTTGCATCGTACATTGCGATGAAGCGCGGATTCCCCGATCTGAAGTACAGGGGGAAGGATGCGGATGTCCCCCACATGGTGGAGATCGGACGTCTGGCTCTTTGGTCCGCCATAGTGAGGATAGGCAACCTGATGTTCCTTCAGGCATCATTGATCATCTGTAACATAATGCTCGGATCGGAGATACAGGGAGGGTTCTCGCTGGTGGTATCGATGGTATCGATGGTGGGTACCGCTTGTAATGCTGTGACCAACGTGTTCTATCCGTTCTACCACAAGTACTATTCGGACAGGGACTATGACAACATGGTCGGCATAGCCGTGCTTGGTATCAAGGTCCTATCATTGCTGATAGCGATGCCTCTGGCCTACGTGTGCATCTTCTCGCCCGAGATATTCACCTTCTGGGTCGGAGGGGAGTTCGTGTATCTTGAGGATACGGTATGGGTGATGTTCGTCCTGCTGATATTCAACTGCGTGGCGGGAATCATCGAGACGATACCGACTATATTGCTGAAGGTCAGGCAGGCCGCCGAGATTACCATAATCACCGGAGCCCTGAACATCGTCCTGGCGATCGTGTTCGTCCATTACACCGACTGGGGGATCCTGGGGATCGCCGCGGCGTACACGACGGCGATGTTCGTAAGGAATGGGATCATCCTGCCCATATTCGTCTCCAGGATCCTGGAGCACAGGGTGATGACCTTCATCTGGCCGATGCTGTTCGGATTCATAGCGTTCCTGATCGGATTGGGGTACTGTTACGGATTCTCGATGGTATGGGACGTAAAGGGAACATTCCTTTCGATATTGATCTCATTCCTGGTGATGTTCGCCATATTCTTCTTCGTGGCCTTCCGCTTCTGCCTCAGGAAGAACGAAAAGGAGATGCTGGAGCAGGCCATGCCTTCGAAGCTTTCGGGGATCTTCGCGAAGCTGTTCGTGTGAGGCATTGTCATGGGTGCTGGCACAGTTGAAGGACAGGCTTCCGGGAAGACCGTGAGGCAATCCAACTTCGAGCTGCTGCGTATAGTCGCGATTGCATTCATCATATTGCACCACATCGCCGTCCACGGGGACTGGGGGAACGGCGGGATGTTCTTTCCCGAGGAGCTGACGTTCAATGCCGTCGCCCTCCAGGGATTCTTCGGTCTCGGAAAGATCGGGGTCAACGCGTTCGTTCTGATCTCCGGATACTTCCTGTTCGGCTCCGTCAGGAGCACATGGCCGAAGGCAGTGAGACTGTGGGTGGAGATGCTGTTCTATTCTGTATTGATCACATCGCTGTTCGCGGCGTTCGACGGCTATGAACTGACTCCGAGACGTGTGTTCATAATGTTCACGCCGTTCATCTCGGTGACATGGTGGTTCGCCACCACGTATCTCCTGATGCTCCTGCTGTCGCCGTTCGTGAACAAGGCGTTGGGATCCTGTGATGAGAGGACGCATCTGAAGCTGATCATCGGATCCGTGGTCATCTGGTCCATCGTGCCGACTGTCACCAACATGCCCGTGCTTCTCAACGACCTGATATGGTTCATCGTGCTGTATGTGATAGGGGCGTACATAGCGAGGTATCCGAGGCATTTCGGATGGAATTCCGGGAAGTACGCCGCATTTGCGCTGGGGATCTATCTGCTGATGGTCGTGCTGATGGTTATCGTCGATATAACGCATTTAGAATCCGAACTGTGGGACCAGCACAACTACGTCAACGTCATCCAGTGGCAGAACGACATCCTTGTCCTGTCGGCATCCGTATTCCTGTTCCTGGCATTCAGGAACGTGAGGGCATTCCATTCAAAGATCATCAACTATCTTGCCACCGCCGTGTTCGGGGTGTATCTGATCCACGATATGGGCCTTGTACGCGGCTACATCTACGACAGGCTGTTCGACTGCAACGGCTTCACCGATTCCCCGTTCATGGTCTTCTATATTTTCGGGATAATGTTGACCATCCTGATCGTATGTACGGTGATCGAGCTGGTGCGCATAGAGCTGATGGACAAGAGGCTTCTCAAGGGCCTTCCGGATGCAGTCCTGCGTGCGCAGAACAGGTACGACGAATGGATCGACGGGATCGTCGGGAAAGATGACGATAAATCCTGTGAAATCCTAAGGGTGGGGTGTTCGGTGCACCCGGAGGTGCACCGTGAAAATGATTAATTTGTTTACAGAACGGTGTTCTGGGTGCACTCGACGTTGTCGATGCCGTCGATTCCAGCGAGGGCTGCCTCGAGCTGGCTTCCGGCCTCGGGGTTGGAATCGTCGATGACGAACGCGACCTGGAGCTTCATGAGTCCGAATGCGACGGGTGCGATCTTGGTGTCGGCATCGTTGAACTTGACGCCTGCGGGAAGGACGGTAGGGACCTTCTTCGCCACTGCATCGAGGTCGACCTCGGTGTCGCAGGGGAAGAGCTCGTAGACTGCGTAGATGTCTCCCATTGGAACCACCTGTTCAAGGTCCTACGAATCCGCACTTCTTGCACTCGTACTTGACGCCCTGGTCACGGCACTGAGCGCACCTTCCGATCTCCTCTGCGCCGCAGTTGGGGCACTTGAAGGTCGTGTTGGCGCGTCCCTGGAGCCTGACTCCGCATGAGGAACAAATCTTGTCTGCCATGGGCGTGCCAATACTTTCCTAATATATAAGCACGTACGATATAAAAAGGGGAGAGCATTCAGACGAATTTACTCTGTACGCGGTCGTAGACCCATATGCGGGCGACCCTCAGATCGGACAGGATTATGACGTGAGTGAGGTCCGCGGAGTCCTCGAACTCGCCGCCGTGGCTGCTGCCGGTGATGTTGCATGTGGTATCGGATACAAGCTCCGTTTTGTATGTCAGACCAAGGGACATGACATGTGCCAGCGCATAGGAGTTCTGATATCCAGTGGTGCTTCCGAAGTGCACCAACTGACCGTTCCCGTACTTCATCAGCGAGACGGATGCATAGGTCCCGTCGGTGTATCCGAGGAACAGGCTTTCCGCGGGTGCGGCCGACATCCTTATCCCGTAGTTTATCCCGTTGAACGTGAGTTTTGCGAGGTCCGTGAGTTCGGGGTTCACGATTTCCTTCGCATATTCCACTGCAGGGTCGAGGCAGAACATCTGGTCGGTGCCGAAGAGGTCGGTGCTGACCGCCGACCAGTCATCCACCTGTTTTACACCTTCATGGGTGGCGATGTTTATCCCGAATTGGGATCCGCTGTAGTATAGCGTTCCGCCTGCAGATACCCACTGCATGATCTTGCACGAGGAGGTTCCGTCGTAGAGGACATCCGGGATGGCTCCTGTGACTATCGCCAATCCGATATCGTATTTCCCACTGGACAGCGAGGCATCGATCATATGGGAGATCTTTCCGGCATCGGCGGATTCTAGGGTCAGCGAGGAGCACAGCCCGATCTCTCTGGACATCAGATAGCATGTGGACTTCAGGTCCTCTTCGGACATCGCGCTGCCGTAGGACGGGTCGGTCAGGATGTAGAAGGTCCTCGGAGCGTCGAACCCGTTCTTCAGGTGAGCTTCGTCGCAGACGAAATCGCTGTCGGTCTTGACGGTGTAGGAGACCTCCGACCCGTCGGTCTCCGTGGAGATGGATGTGCATTTGCTGTTACCGTAATAGGCGAGACATTGTCCGAGAAGTATCACGGCGACGATAACCGCGCCTACTGCCAGCATCTTACGGTCCATCGCGTTCCCTCCTTATCAGTCTCCATGAGAAGTACAGGCACAGGCATATCGGGATGAAGATCACCGCCGATGCGAGTCCGGTGAACGGCGAGAATGCTGCCCTGATCGTCTCGCATATGGATTTGACCGTTCCGACATCCACTCCCATCTCGATGAGGGGATACGCGTTCGCGAATCCTGCCAGCATCGGGATCATCGCCAGGACCACGATCGCCATGTACAGCAGCCTGAACCTGTCGTCCATTATCATGCACATGGTCAGCAGCCCCACAATCGGGACGTAGTACTGTATGTATCCCGGAGCGGGCATCCACATCAGGAAGGTGCACATCGATGCAGTCACCAGGAGGAGCGCGTGCCTGTCGCTGAATCTCTTCTCGGCGAGGATGAAC
>JAFPVN010000117.1 GCA_017395275.1 Candidatus Methanomethylophilaceae archaeon
CAAGAGGGACGAGAGCCAGGGAGAGGTCGAGAGGAGGATCGTCGCACAGCTGCTGGCACTGATGGACGGACTGAAGTCCAGAGGTAAGGTGGTGGTGATCGGAGCCACCAACAGGCCCAACTCCATAGACGAGGCACTCAGGAGACCCGGAAGGTTCGACAGGGAGATCGAGATCAACATCCCCGACAGGGACGGAAGGTTCGACATCCTGCAGATCCACGCCAGGGGAATGCCTCTTGCCGACGACGTCGACCTGAACAAGCTCGCAGACCTCACCCACGGATACGCCGGAGCGGACCTGTCCGCGCTGACCAAGGAGGCCGCGATGGCCGCACTCAGGAGGGTGCTGCCCGACGTGGACCTGGAATCGGACGAGATCCCGAAGGAAACCTTGAACAAGATCGAGGTCAGGTGGGAGGACTTCGTCCAGGGACTCAAGGAGATGCAGCCCTCCACCCTCAGGGAGGTGCTGATCGAGAAGCCCAACGTGAGGTGGGACGACGTCGGAGCCCTGGAGGACGCCAAGCAGGAGCTGAAGGAGGCTGTCGAATGGCCGCTGAAGTACGGCAAGGTGTTCAGCCACATGAACGCCAAACCGCCGAGAGGGATCCTGCTGTACGGCCCGCCGGGAACGGGTAAGACCATGCTTGCGAAGGCAGTCGCAACGGAATCCGAGGCCAACTTCATCTCGGTGAAGGGACCTGAGTTCCTGAGCAAGTGGGTCGGCGAGTCCGAGAAAGCAGTAAGGGAGACCTTCAGGAAGGCCAGGCAGGCATCGCCCTGCGTGGTGTTCATGGACGAGATCGACTCCATCACCTCGGAGAGGGGAAGCGGTTCGGACAGCCACGTGACTGAAAGAGTCATATCGCAGCTGCTGACCGAGATGGATGGTCTCAATGCTCTCAACGACGTCATAGTCATCGCGGCGACCAATAGGCCGGACATCATCGACCCCGCGCTGCTGAGGCCGGGAAGATTCGACAAGAGCATCTACATCGGAACCCCCGACGAGGAGTCGAGGAGGAAGATCTTCGAGATCCACACCAAGAGCAAGCCCCTCGCGGAGGATGTCGACCTGGCGAAGCTGGCAGCCGAATCCGACGGATACACCGGAGCGGACATCGCAGCTGTCTGCAACGAAGCGGTCATGGGCGCGGTCAGGGAACTGGTCAAGTCAGGCAACATGCCCTCGGACGAGGAGATCGACAAGTGCCAGGTGCACATGGCCGACTTCGAGAGGGCGATGGGCAAGCTCGGACCCAAGGTCCGTGCGAACCTCAAACAATACGGAATGAACAAAGAGTGAAAAATCAACAAAAGAAGGCGAGAAAATGAACGACGATCTGTGGAACAGCATATTCGGAGACTTCGGCGACATCGAGAGAAGGTTCGAAAGGATGTTCTCTGAGCTGTCGAAAGGCAACGGCAAAACATACGGGTACACCATGTACCAGGGACCCGACGGCATCCCCCACGTGAGGGAGTACGGGAACTCGGTGGGTACATGTTCGCCGATGATCAGCGCGTCGGAGAGGGAACCCTTCACCGACGTGACCAGGAACGGCGACAAGGTGTCCGTCGTGGTGGAACTGCCGGGTGTCAAGAAGGAGGACATAGTCCTCGAGGGCAACAAGAGCTCGCTGCAGGTATCGGTGGACACCGAGAACAAGAAGTTCAGGAAATCCATCGCGTTACCCTGCGAGGTCGACGAGAACTCCGCGACCGCGGAGTACAACAACGGAATCCTGGAAGTGAACCTCACCGCCAAGAACTCCATCGAATCCGGCAGGCGCATAGCCATAGCCTGATGCATCCCATCCCGGGCACGGGAGTGCCCGGGCAAACCCCTTAGCTGCGCATCGGTGCTTATCCCCATCCTATCCCCGCACGATGTGCCAGCATATTTTCTCCGATCCCTCGGAGACAGTGTCCGCGGGACGGCTGGCCCCCTACGGGGACCGGCGTTCCCGCTGGCACTGCGAAAGTCCGTCAGAGGTTGGATAAGTATATTTGGGTGGAATGATATCATTACGTTTATGGTACGCGAGGACCTGATAAACACGACGAGGGCCATCCTGGCCAAAGCGGGGTATGACATTTCAGCTCCGCTAGCCCTCAGGAGCGTGTGCTTCGACGTCGTGGGAAGGAGGGGGAAGGACCTCCTGATCATCAAGGTCCTGAGCAATGTGGACGCATTCTCGAGGGAGAATGCCGAAGAGATGAAGGTGCTGGCGGACGCATTGAACGCCAGTCCGATCCTCATCGGGGAGAGGTCCAGCTCCGGGGAGCTGGAGGCTGGAATCGTCTATTCCAGGTTCAACATCCCCATACTTTCAAATGAGACATTAGCGGACCACCTCCTGGAGGAGGTGCCGCCGTTCATATTCGCCGCCCCCGGCGGATTGTACGTGAAACTGAACAACGATCTTCTCAAGGCAGTGAGGGAGAACAGGGGCATCAGCCTCGGTACCTTGGCGGAAGTCGCCGGAGTATCCAGGCGCACCATCCAGATGTACGAGAGCGGGATGGGCGCGATGATAGATGCGGCCATGAGACTCGAAGAGTATCTCGATGTTCCGATAATCGAACCCGTCAACCCCTTCGAGTACAAATCGGAGAACAGGGGCGGGGAGTACGAGATCCGCGGCACCGACAGGAGGACCGATTCCATCATACTCAACCACCTTCTGGACATTGGATATTCGGTGACACCTGTGACCAAGAGCCCATTCGAGGCCCTCAGCAGGGACAAGGACATGATCATCGTCACCAGTCTGGACACCGACAGGGAAGGTGTGAAACGCAAGGCGATGGTAGCCTCGGACATCTCCAGGATCTCCGGGAAACCGTCGGTCATCATCGTAGAGAACAGAAGGGGACTGGACGGCCTGCGCTTCACGGCCGTGGTCACCAAGGACGAGGTCAAGAAGATCGACGACAAGTCCGAGATGACGGACATGGTCATGAGCAGGAGCAAAGTCGAATGAAATTCGATATCGGAGACTGCTCCGTCACGATTCTGCCTGTGATCAAGGGATTGGTCTCGGAGTACGACAGGGTCCGCGAAGCGGTCACCGACGATTACGACTGCATTGCGGTATCCTTGGGA
>JAFPVN010000118.1 GCA_017395275.1 Candidatus Methanomethylophilaceae archaeon
AAGGACTACCCGATGAGGAACTACTACCTCAACGTGTACGATCAGTACGTCTATTTCGAGAAGACGCACCAGACCAGGTTCACCCCGCCGGTGCAGACCTTCTACTGCCTGAGGCAGGCGATCATCGAGACGAAGCTCGAGACGATCGAGGGCAGATATGCGAGATACACGGCATGCTGGCACATCTTGATAGACGGACTGAAGAGGCTCGGTCTGAAGTTCATGGTGCCCGAGGAGGCGCAGTCGCACATGATCGTCACCGTGTGCAACCCCACGTCATCGAAGTACAATTTCGACGAGCTCCACGACCTCGCAAGGAAGCACGGTTTCACCATCTACCCCGGAAAGCTCAGCGACCTTCCGACATTCAGGATCGCCAACATCGGAGACATCCGTCCGGAGGAGATGAAGAGATTCCTGGGTGTGTTAGGGGAGTATGTAAAAACCCTATAATGCTGATGGAATTCGTAGAATTTACGAAAGTGATTACGAATTACGGATTAATTTTTCGTAATTCATAATCACCACCCATCACCTTTTAATAATATTATATTATACTCAGTGAAAGCAACATTGGTTATCCCACAAATCCAAATCAATGAGGTGTGAAAAAATGGTAAGATACGAGGATATGACCGAGGAGGAGCGCCTTGCGAAGGCGGCCCAGCCCGGTAAGGACGCTTTGAAGATGCACCCGTTCTACGGCGGAAAGGTGGAGGTCGTTCCCAAGGCCTGTGTAAGGTCCTTCGACGACTTCGCCATATGGTACTCCCCCGGTGTGGCGGAGCCCTGTAAGGCCATCGCAAAGGACCCCGAGAAGGTATACGAGCACACATGGAAGTGGAACACCGTGGCAGTCGTTTCCGACGGAACCCGTGTCCTCGGACTCGGCGACATCGGACCCGAGGCCGCCATGCCCGTCATGGAAGGAAAGGCCATGCTGTTCAAATACCTCGGCGGTGTGGACTGCGTCCCGATCTGCCTTGACACCAAGGACCCCGAGAAGATCATCGAGACCGTGAGGCTCATCGCACCCTCCTTCGGAGGAATCAACCTCGAGGACATCTCGAACCCCAAGTGCTTCGACATCCTCGATGAACTCAGAAGAGACTGCAAGATCCCGGTATGGCACGACGACCAGCAGGGAACCGCTACCGTTGAAGTGGCGGGTGCCATCAACGCAATGAAGATCGTCGGAAAGAAGCTCGAGGAGGCACAGATCACCGTCATCGGTGCGGGTGCCGCATCCATCGCGATCTCCAGGCTTCTCCTTGCTACCGGATTCAAGCCCCAGAACATGTGCGTCTGCGACTCCAAGGGAATCCTCAACTTAGAGAGGACCGACTTCGACGAGAACAACTTCAAGCAGAAGTTCGACATCGCCAAGAAGACCAACGGAGCAGGAAAGAAGGGAGGAATGAAGGAGGCAATGAAGGGTGCCGATATCGTCATCGCGGCATCCAAGGCCGGACCCGGAACCATCCCGCCCGAGTACGTCGACCTCATGGCCGACGACCCCGTCATCTTCGCCACCGCCAACCCCGTGCCAGAGATCTGGCCCTGGGAGGCAAAGGCACACGGAGTCAAGGTGTTCGCCACCGGAAGGTCCGACTTCCCCAACCAGGTCAACAACTCCATGGGATTCCCCGCGATCTTCCGCGGTGTGCTCGATGTCAGAGCCAAGACGATCACCGACGAGATGTGCATCGCAGCAGCGAGGGAACTCGCGAGGTGCGCGGAGGAGAAGGGACTCACGCCCGAGTACATTGTTCCGACCATGTCGGAGACGGATGTGTTCATTAGCGAGGCGGTCGCCGTTGCATCCAAGGCCATGGAGCAGGGAGTCGCGAGGCTCAAGCTCTCCAAGCAGGAGCTGCACGACAGGGCCGAGTTCATGATCAAGAGGTCCAGAGGACTGACCGCCAAGATGATGGACGACGGCTACATCAAGGACTGCTCCGAGCTGTTCCAGTAAACTCATTAAGGGGGCCAAAAGCCCCCTTCAACAATTGTGCCAGATTGGTATCGGGAAACGTCCCGTTCGTCACAGACAGATTGCCATGTACAGCGGAAGGAGCAGGATCTTCCCGTCCTTCTTCAGATCCTTGGAATACAGGATGTATGGCTGCCCCAGCGTCTTCGAGTGTCTCTTCATCAGGCAATCCAGGGAAGAGTGAGTGGAGTATCCGCTGGATTTCACTTCGATCGGGTCGATCTTTTTGCCGTGCCTCACGAGGAAGTCGATCTCGTAGCGGTTCTTGGACTTGTTCTTGTCCTCATCCTTGTAGAAGGAGTGGAAGAACAGCCTGTGTTCGTTCGCCCTCAGGATCTGGGCCACGACGTTCTCCATGAACATGCCCTCGTTCATATGCAGCCTGTCGTTGAGTATGGAGTTGTAGACTTCGTGCTCCACGGTCTCGTTCTCATTGATGGCCAGACTCACCAGCAGTCCGGTATCGCCCATATAGGCCTTCACCGATGTGAGATCCGTGTTAAGGTTCAGTCCGACGTTCGGGACGGTCGTATCGTAGCAGATGTTGGCGATCATCGAATCCTCCAGCCAATAGAGCGGTTCGTCCAGTTTGGCCATGCGGCCGTTGGCCTCTATCTTCGACGGTTCGATCCTCTTGTCGTGTCTGGACAGTTCCGAAGGTATGGATTCGAACAGTTTCATCGTCCTCTTCTTGTTATCCTTGGACCTCTTGGCTATGTCCTCGCGGTAGAGGTTTATGATGAGCTTCTTCTTCTCTTCCGTCTTCCCGAAGTCGCCCGTCTGCGCGTACGTATCCACGGCCATCGGCATGCCTCCGACCAGCACGTACTTCCTGAACTGATTCAGTATGGATTCGTGGAGGTCGGCACCCAGCGGTCTCTTCTTCTCGAAATATTCCCTGATCGTAGGGACCGTGGTCTCATCCCCCAGCGCCCAGCAGAATTCCTCGAAATCCATCGGATACATCTCGATGGGCTCTTCCTCCGAAGGGATGACGATGTCCTTCACGTTCTCGTGGATGGAGATAAGCGAACCGGTCTCTATGTAGTCGTACCTGCCGTCCTCTATGAGGAACTTTATGGCCTCCCTTGCGCGCGGAAACCTCTGTACCTCGTCGAATATTATCAGGGATCTGCGCTCGTACAGTTTGACGCGCATCATGCTGGAGAGTCTCTGGAGCATGAACGGTATGTCGGAAAGATCGTCGAACAGGTCCTTTACAGCCTTGCCCACCTTCCCGAAATTGATCAGGATGTAGGAATCGTATTCGCTCCTCCCGAACTCCTCGACGATGAAACTCTTCCCCACGCGGCGTGCCCCTTCTATCAGCAAGGCGGTGCTGCCGTCTCTCTCCCTCTTCCATTCGAGGAGTCTGGAATAGATCTTCCTTTTCATCGCCATGAATCTAAATCGACG